>CAZNZR010000001.1:0-62226 GCA_964577655.1 uncultured Candidatus Saccharibacteria bacterium
TTCGAATATATCACATGCGCATAAAAGAAGGAGAGAAAAAATTAGAAAAAGTAAGTATTCATCTTAATGAGATAGAATTACTTCGTAGAGAAAATACTCCGCATCTTAACTTCCTAAAGAAGCAAGTAAAAGAATTAGAAAAAAGAGAAGAAGAGATAAGATCTGTATCTTCAATGTTAAAAATATATCTTGCGAGAGAAAACTCAAATATTACAGAAAAAAGAAAAGAGCTTTCTACTCATAATGTGGAAGAGAAGATAATAAGTCTCGAAAAAGAATTAGAAGACTGTAAAGATTCTACTCTTGCAATAGACAATCTCGACACAAAAAATGAAAAAATATCTATAGAAAATAATCTAATAAGTATAAAAGAACAGTTACAAATAACTAGAAAAGAGAAAGATATAATATATACAGAAAAAGTAAATCTGGAGCTAGAAATAAAATTCTTAAAAAAGAAAGAGGAGGAGATACTATCAAAAAATAATCTAGATATAGAACTCTTGAAGCAAGAGATAGAAAGCTACATCTTAGATAAAAAAGAATTTGAAGCTTTCCAGGGAGATAGAGAAAAATTGTGGCAGAACATATTCTCTCTCTATGAGAGTAGAAAATATGAAGAACTAGGAAAAAATCTAAATGACATAAAGAGCTTTGAAAATTCTTTCTGGGATAAATTACGAGGCCAAGAAAAAAATGATAATTCTAATAAAAAAGACAATAACTTCAAAGAAGAGATCTTATCATTAGAAGAAAAGTTAAAATTGAAAGAAGAAAAGCTTAAAATATTATTATCAGAAATAGAAAATTTAACCGAAAATTTAGATAAAAATACACAAAAAATACAGAAGTTTAATGAAGAAGAGAAAGAGTCATTTTATAAAAAAGATAATAAGATACTTTCGATAAAGCTAGAACTAGAAAAGCTATATTCTGAAAAAGAAAATACCAGACTAAAAGAAAATATAGTAAAAGCTGAAGAAGAAAATTTTGAAAATCTACTTCGTGAGATGAGTGTGCTTATAGGGCATGCTGCTATGAACTATAAACATTTCAATGAGAATAATTTATCAGAAGAAGAAAAAGCTTATCTGATAATAAATCAACACGAGCTACTTAAAAAAATAGAAAGAAGTAAAATAAAAATAGAAGAAAGCGGCCTAATAAACGCTGGAGATATAATAGAAGAATATAAAAATCTCTCAGAAAGAGATTCTTTCTTAGAAAGAGAAATTCTTGATCTTAATAATTCAAAAAATAATCTAGAATCTCTAATAAGAGATCTCAAAGAATCTTTGCTAGCTGACTTTGATCTAGGGCTTCAAAAGATTAATTTTAATTTTAATAATTATTTTAATGAGATATTCTCTGGCGGTAGAGCTTCTCTGTCTTTAGAGAAGAAAGAATTAAAAATAAAAGAAGATCTAGAACTAGAAGAAGATGAGGAAAAAAAGAAAGAACCTGGTATAGAGATATCTGTCTCTCTTCCTGAGAAAAAAGTAAAAGATCTTCAGATGCTCTCTGGAGGAGAGAGAGCTCTCACCTCTATTGCTCTCATATTTGCTATGAGCTCTATCAATCATCCTCCATTTATGGTCTTAGATGAGACAGATGCGGCACTTGATGAAGCAAATGCACGAAAATATGGAAAGATGATTAAGAAGCTTTCAGAAAAATCAAAATTGTTAGTCATCACTCATAATAGAGAGACTATGAACCAGTGTGATGTTCTCTATGGAGTAACTATCGGCGCTGAAGGTTGCTCAAAATTACTCTCTATCAGGTTCGACGAAGCTACAGAATTCGCAAAGTAAAAATACTTTACTATTTTGCATAAAATAAAATCTTAGTGTATACTCCTGTGCTATAATGAAAAGACTAATATATTTTTAGAAATTATTTTTCTAAAAATTTGTGCGTTTAATTTATTTTAAATAACTTTTTATGAAATTACTTATTGTAGAATCTCCAAGTAAAGCAAAAACTATAGAAAAATATCTCGGAGGAGATTATACTGTTCGTGCATCTATTGGTCACATTAGAGACTTGCCAAAATCTAATAAAAAAGCAGTGGATGTTGAAAATGGATTTGTCCCGACTTATGAGATAAGTAAAGGAAAAGAAAAAGTAATAAGTGAAATAAAATCTTTAGCTAAAAAAGCAAGTGAAATAATATTAGCAACTGACCAGGATCGTGAAGGAGAAGCCATAGCTTGGCATCTAGGAGAAGTATTAAATATAAAAAATCCAAAGAGAATTACTTATAATGAGATAACGAAGGAAGCTATACTAGAAGCCTTGAAGCATACAAGAGGTATAGATCTCAATCTAAAAGAAGCGCAAGAAGCAAGAAGAGTGCTAGACAGACTTGTAGGCTACGATCTATCAGGAATAATTTGGAAAAAGGTACGCTATGGACTCTCTGCAGGAAGAGTACAATCTCCTGCGCTACGCATAATAATGGAAAGAGAGCGAGAAATAAGAAATTTTATACCTGTAAAATACTTCAACATTTTTGCGGAGCTTGAGACTGTTGGTAAATTAAAAGAATCTAAAAAATATAAATTAGTATTTGAATGTGAGTTAGAGCCAGGACTAAAGCCAGAATTAGAAAGCCAAGAAGCTAAAGCTCTCTCAGAAAAAATTGTCCAAGAAGGTAAGGCTGGAAAATGGTACATAAAAGACGTAAAAGAGACTAATGCAAAATCTAGCCCTCGCCCGCCATTTACAACTTCAACATTACAACAAACTGCTTCTAGTAGACTAGGCTTTGCACCAAAGAAAACAATGATGCTCGCACAAAAATTATACGAAAAAGGATTTATCACTTATATGCGTACAGACTCTACTAATTTAGCATCTTCCGCTATTACTGAAATATCTTCTCTAATAACTAAAAAATATGGAAAAGAATATTTAGAAACTAGAGCCTATAAAGCAAAATCTAAAAATGCACAGGAAGCTCATGAGGCTATTCGCCCAACACATGCTAGCACTCTATCAGTAGGAACAAATTCTGATGAAAAAAGGCTCTATGATCTAATCTGGTCTCGCACTGTAGCAAGTCAAATGAGCGACGCAAAACTACTTCGAACAAAGATACTAACAAATATTCAAAATAAAAAAGATTATCCTGATTTTTCTATAAATGGGTCTATAGTATTATTTGATGGGTGGCTAAAAGTTGATCCCGACGGAAAAGGAGAAGATATAAATCTTCCCAAACTTTCAAAAGATGAAAATCTAAACTTGCTTGCTATAAATAGTGTAGAAAAAGAGACTTTACCACCAGGTAGATATTCTGAGGCAAGCCTTATAAAAGAATTGGAAAAAAGAGATATAGGAAGACCTTCGACTTACGCCTCTATAATCTCTACTATAGAAGATAGAGGCTATGTAGAAAAAATAAATAAAGCACTTTATCCTACAGATACTGGAGAGGTCGTCTCTGATTTTCTGGAAAAGAATTTTGCAAAATATATATCGGATGATTTTACAAAAGAAATGGAAAACGAACTAGATGATATAGCAAGCGGTAAGCTTACATACAAAAAATTATTAACAGATTTTTATAAACCATTTCAAAAAGAAGTTAAAGAAAAAGAAAAAATGGAAAAACAAAACAATCTAGGCGAAGCTCCAGATGAGATAAAATGTGGAAAATGTGGATCAAAAATGATAGTCAAATTATCAAAAGGAGGTAAATTCTACTCTTGTTCTCGATTCCCTGATTGCAGTGGAGCCAGGACACTCTCCGGAGATATATTGGAAGGACCAAAGGACACTGGTAAGATATGCCCAAAATGTGAAAAAGGTAGACTCATAGAAAGAGAAGGAAGATTTGGTAAATTTGTCGCCTGCTCAAATTATCCAAAATGTAAATATATAGAGCAAAGTGAAGAAGAAAAACAAAAGAAAAATACTGGTATAAAGTGTAATAAATGTGATACTGGATATATGGAAGAGAGAAGAGGAAGATTTGGAGTGTTCTATTCTTGCTCCAATTATCCTGAATGTAAAAATGCCATTAAAGCAAAGCCGACTGGAAACTATTGCAAAATGTGTGGAGAGATGATGATGGAAGGTACTAAAACTATCCCAGAGCGTTGTTCTTCTAAATCCTGCCCAAATCATAATCCGCATAAAATAAAATAAAGCCTTGCCAAAATATTTATTAATGTTATCATTAATAAATGACTGATACTCATGTAGAACCAAATAAGACATTTCTATCCCCTACTATAGATGAGATATTTTCTGCTGTTCCTATAAATAGACATTTTAACACTCTTGAAAAGAGACTCATAGAAAAAGCTTATAATTTCTCTAAAGAAGCTCATGAGGGACAACTAAGAAATTCTGGAGAGCCCTACTTCAATCACTGCGTACAGACGACAATAAATATTGCAAAGCAAAATATGGATATTGATACTATAATCGCTGGACTTCTTCATGACTCTCTAGAAGATACAAAAGTATCTAAAGAAGAAATAGAAAAAGAATTTGGAAAAGATGTATTATTTTTAATTGAAGGAGTGACGAAGCTTGGGACAATAAAATATAAAGGTGTTGAGAGGCATGTAGAAAGTATGCGTAAATTCTTTATAGCGATGGCTGAGGATATAAGAGTTGTAGTGATTAAGCTTTGTGATAGACTTCACAATGTATCAACTCTAGAATATCTAAGAGAAGATAAGAGAAAAAGAATTGCTATCGAGACTCTAGAAATACACGCTAGACTCGCAGATCGTATAGGTATGGGAAAACTCAAAAGCCAATTAGAAGATAAAGCTTTCCCTTACGCTTTTCCAGAAGATTATAAGAAAGTGAAAGATATGTTCGAGGCTACCAAGTCAGCATCTGAGGATTATCTATTAAAAATCTTAGAAAAAGTAAAAGAGGAATTAAATATTTTTAATATAAAATATTTAAAAATAGATCATAGACTTAAACATCTTTATTCTCTATATGAGAAATTAAAAAGAAACAATTGGGATATCCAAAAAATATATGACATAGCTGCTATGCGTATAATAGTTGAAGACATGTCTACTTGCTATCAAGTACTTGGAATAATACATGGCCTTTATAAGCCAGTACCAGGAAGATTCAAGGATTATATAGCAATACCGAAGCCAAACGGCTATCAATCTCTTCATACTACTGTATTTGATGGAGAAGGAGGGACTTTTGAGGTGCAGATAAGAACAGAAAAGATGCATATAGAAGCCGAATATGGTATAGCCTCTCATCTACTATATAAAGAAATTGGAGACACAAAAAAAGCTAAAAATCAAAAAGAAAAAAACAAAATAAATAATCTAAAAGAAAAAGTTTCCTGGACTAAAGATCTTTTAAAAATGCAAGAGAATACGGAAGAAAATAAAAATTATCTAAAAAATCTAAAGGAAGAATTCTTAAGCCAGAGAATATTCGTACATACTCCAAAAGGAGATATAATAGAATTACCCAACGGTGCCGGAGTACTTGATTTTGCTTATACTGTACACTCAGACATTGGTAATCATGTATCAAGTGTAATGGTAAATGGTAAATTAGTATCCTTAGAGACTAAATTAAAAAATAGAGACATAGTAGAAATTCACACAAAAGAAGAAGCAAAACCTACTCGTAAATGGCTAGATTATGCTTTTACATCTCTAGCAAAAAGACATATTAGAAATTATCTAAAAGAGAATGGCGGTACTATAGATAAATTTTTTATAAGCTAAAATTTCTTATATCGAATAGATCATCTTCTCTGTTTTCACTTTCTCTTATCTCCTCTTTCCCCCTGTCATCTTCTAATCTGAAATTATCTAATACATTTTCTTTTGTATTTTCTTTATTTAAGATAAATTCTCCTATATGTTCTTCTTTATTTTCTATCATAGGTAGTGTATTTTCAGTATTTTGTGTGGGAAGGATAGAATCTTCATTTATAATCGCATTGGCGAGCGGAGAAGAAGCCGAGAGATTCATCTCTTTTCTTATCTTATCGAACATGCCCTCGTGAGTCTTATCTGTACCAGCCCTTTTTATAAGACTAGCGAGAGAAAGTAATTCATCATAAGAAAAATAATCAATCATAATCTTTCCACCTTTCTCTTTTGGCTCAATATGAACTCTTGTGCCAAGGCTTTCAGCTAATTTTTCTTCTAGATCGACAACTTCTGGATTTGCCATTAGAGACTTTTTACGAACTTTTTCATAAGCTACTCGTCTAGCAAGACTTTCTGCTTCTCTCACTGTCATCTTACGCATGAGCATTTCTTTAAAAAGAGTAATTTGCTCTGCCGGCTTATCAATGAGCATAAGAAGTGGTCTTGTGTGGCCTTCTGATATTTTGCCAGAAATAAGAGCATCTAGAATATCTTGTGGAAGCATAAGAATACGCACAGTATTTGATACATACTCTCTACTTTTCCCAACTTTTTTTCCTATCTCTGCCCAAGAAAGTTTAAATTCATCTGCAAGCTGTTGAAAAGATTTAGCTCTATCAACAGAATTAAGATCTTCTCTTTGGATATTTTCAATAATAGCCAATTCTAATTTAGATCTATCATCATCACCTATGCGCACTACACAAGGCACTTCTTTGACTCCAGCTAATTTAGCGGCCCTCAGACGTCTTTCTCCAGCTATAAGCTCATAAGTGACTGAGATAGATCCATCTTCATGTGAGTCTTCTTTTCTGGTCACTACCAGTGGCTGAAGAACTCCGTATTGACGAATAGACTCAGATAAATCTTTTAGATTATTTTGGTCAAATTCTCTTCTAGGTTGATAAGGATTGGGAGCAATCTTATTAACCTCAATCCAAAAAACTGCATTTTGTAATTCTGCCATAAATAATAGTTTTTAATTAATATTTTACTTAGCCAGTATAACATGAAAAAAAATCTAAAATATGATAAGATATGTGAATAAATTGCCGAAGTGGTGGAATGGTATACACGTGCGACTCAAAATCGCATGCCTCACGGCTTGTGGGTTCAAGTCCCACCTTCGGCACAAGAATAATAAAAACTGTACACAGAGTACAGTTTTTATTATTTTACTTTAAAAACTTGCTTAAAATGGTTAGTTTAGACTAGGTTTTAGAAAATCACTACTCGAAACTGAAGTGTTGTCTTTCTTTTGTTCTAAGATTTTCAATTCTACGTTATTTTTATTGTAAATCGCTAATGCTTTACTAAGTTCAGTTTGTTTTATTAATTCTATTACTTCTTCTTGTTTTTTAAGATGTGAAAGATCTGTCGGATCTGCAAATATAGCAACTCTTATATCCCCCAACACAATTTTAAACTCTTCAATTTTTTTAGAACACCATTCCATGTATTCATTATGAGACTGAATGATTTCACGCTCTAATTTCTTAATTTGTTCATCTATTATTTCTGTTTTGCTTTTTTCCTCATTGGTATCTCTCTTACCATTTAATCCCCCACCAAATTCTCTATTATTCATATTTTTATTATTTTAATATATTATAATTATAACTCTTTTTTATTATTTTTCAATCTTTTCATTATTTTTCTTTAATATATTTCTTTAAAAAACTTATAGCGGCACCATAGATTTCCTCTAAAGTACTAAGATCTGTTGCTTTTAATACTTTTTCTATATACTCGTCATATTTATTAATAATTTCTATTTGGGATTCTTTTATATTCTTGCTTAAAACATATTTACCTTGCTTATAGATATAATCTTCGAAATGAGTAAAATATGGTTCTTTTCTTAAATCGTCCATAATGCTTTCGAAAGAACTATCTATTAAACTTAATCTAAGTGCTTGGAAAATATTGATTGCGTCGTTAATACGTTTTTTAAATTCAACAATTGTATTAATAACCTTAGGATTTTGTTTGCTCTCAAGAGAGAAATTTGGTTTCATTATATGATTATAACACATAAAATATTGTGTTTAAATAAAAAATGATCAACTATTAATTAATATTTTGTCAATATTTATAAAAAGTGACTTTTCTTTTTATAATTGCTATTATCTATAATATAATCAGACCTAGAGAGCTTAAAATATATGAAAATAAAATATATTTTTAGAAAAAGTAAAATTAGAATTAATATCAAAAAGATATTTTCTATTTTATTTATATTTATTTTTATTTTCTTAGCTTTATCTATCTTTATTTTCTTTTATATATCACAATACTCAAAACCATTTATTTTTAATGATATAGAAAAAATAGAAAAAAATAAAGTAGGACTACTTCTAGGTACATCTCCTGTCACTAGTGCTGGAGATAGGAGCCTTTTCTTCATAACTCGTATGGAAGCAGCGAAAAATCTATTAGATAATAAAAAAATAGAATACATACTAGTCTCTGGAGACAATAGAAGCGTAACTTATAATGAGCCTAAATATATGAGAAATTATTTGTTAAAATTAGGCACGGCTACTAGTAATATAATATCTGATTACGCTGGTAGAAGGACCTTAGACTCAGTCCTGAGAAGTAATCAGATATTTAATCAAAATAAAATAACTGTAATATCTCAAAAATTTCATAATGAAAGAGCTATTTTTATAGCCAGGAAAAATGATATAGAAGCTGTAGGATTCAACGCAATTTATCCGTATAAGAATTTTTTTTCTAATTTTAGAGTCAATACCAAGACTTTTCTACGAGAGCTTCTGGCAAGAGATATAGCTGTCTTTGATTTATTTATTGGTAAGAAACCACAAATATTAGGAGAAAATATCGAAATAAAAAATGAAAACATATTAGAAATAAAAAAACTTCTCCCGGAGGAGAAGGCTTAATATGCTAAAAATTTTTTAGGCTTCTTTTTTATCTCTAAAAAAGATTAGAAAAAACATCCCAATAAAAGAAGCGTAAACCATCGTTTTTGCTGTGGCAGGACTTATTCTGAGGCCAAGATTAGCATAACCATAAAAATATCCAAACCACATAAAAATAATGATCAAAATAATAATAATTTTTAAATTCATTTTAAAAGAATTTTTTAAATTAAAAAATTATTTACAAACAACTATATAAGTATATCACAATCAATCTTCTTTGTCAATAGAAAAAACCGCCCTTTTGAGAGCGGTTTCGCAACTAGTTTTTCTTTTTCTATTTTTCAGGCTTATATACCATCCCAAGCTGAAGAAGCTGGGACTCTTTGGTAAAATCATATCCTACTGAAGTATAAAAAGAAAAGTTTTTATTTACTTTTCCTGTATACTTCACATTACCAATGTGTTGAGCCACATTGTCTAAGTAATGTATGAGAGTATATGCTCCAGAAAAATTTTTGCTGGCTGTGATAGTCCCTTGCTGAACTGAAAAAAAGAATCTTGGCCTTATTTCTACTTTATTTGCTGGGTCACCAAAGCCATATCCTACCCAACTAAAGATTCCGAAAAATTTTGTTGGATTCCAAATAAATTGACCAGAAGCATACGGCACATTGTACCAGTACCCTCCATTCACTCCAGCAGAAATGGTTTTGGAAATTTTCCTGAGATATGTAATCTCAAGATCATCACTGCTCAGTGTGAGCATGAGTGATGATTTTTTATTTTCCAAAGTAGCATAGCCATACAGGCCGGAGGCAACTGCTCCTTTACCTGAAGCCACCTCAACTGAAGACAGCTTCATAGTGTCTTTCTGGGCGTTTGCAAGATAAAAAGAAAAAAGAATTACAAAAAACAATAAAAAATACTTTTTCATTTCAGAAAATTTATTGATTAAAAAATGATTTACAAAACTGATTATAGTATAAACTAATTAAAATCGTTTGTCAAGGGTGAAAAAGCTTTAATTTTCAATACTTTTTTGATAGAATTTAATTATAAATTTATGTCTACATCAAAATCTCTCCCAAAAATCTATGTAATCATCGGCCCTACATCTAGTGGAAAAAGTGATGTAGCTGTAGAATTAGCAAAAAAAGTAAATGGAGAGATTGTTTCTGCTGACTCTAGACAGGTCTACAAGCACTTAGACATTGGCTCTGGAAAAATAACAAAAAAAGAAATGAAAAGCATAAAGCATTACTGTCTCGATATCGTAGACCCAGTAAAATATTCTAAAAATTATAAAAAGAATCATCAGACATTTTCTACTCACGAATATCTCAAATATGCAAATAAAGCAATAAAAGAAATCTTAAAAAAGAAAAAGACTCCTATTATATGTGGAGGAACTGGACTATATATAGACTCAATACTTTATGGACTTCCCAAAAATGCAAAGCCGAATCCCCTACTTCGTAAAGAGCTAGAAAAAGAAGATTTAAAAAGTTTATTAAATAGGATTAAAGAATTAAATAAAGACAAATGGAGCGAGCTAATAAAAAATGATAATCCTAGCGAAAGAAATAATAAAAGAAGATTAATAAGAATAATTGAAATACTAAACTCCAAAAAAGAAATATCGCCTCTTAATAAAATTTTAAAATACGATGTAGAATTTATTTTTTTAGAAAAGTCTAAAGAGGACTTGCGAGAAAGAATAAATCTCAGATTAAAAAAGAGGCTAGATGGAAAAGGTAAAAATAACCTAATAAACGAAGTAAAATTTTTAAGAGATAAATTAAAATTATCTGATGAATGGCTACTATCACTCGGACTCGAGTATAAATATGTAACAGAATATCTACAAAATAAAATAACTTTAGAAAAAATGAAAGAGGAAATACAAAATAAATCTTGGCAATATGCGAAGAGGCAAATCATCTGGAATAGAAGATATAAAAATGCTATAATCTCTAATAATCAATATGCAAAATAAATACTATATAACAATTGGGCTAGAAATACACGCTGAATTAAAGACTAATAGTAAGATGTTCTGCTCTTGTGCGAATGTACCTCTAGAAGACTCTCCCAATAAGAATGTCTGCCCTATTTGTATGGCTCATCCTGGTACACTACCAACACTCAATAAAGAAGCAATAGAAAAAATGATAAAGCTAGGAACTTATATAGGTGGAGATATTGCAGACTTCACAGAGTGGGATAGAAAGCATTATTTTTATCCTGATATGCCAAAAGCCTATCAGCTTACACAATATAAATATCCAATAATAAGTGGCGGCAAAATAAATAATTGGCCATTGACTCGTATTCATCTTGAAGAAGACACAGCAAAATCTACACATGATCAAGGAGATCACACTCTAATAGACTTTAATCGCTCTGGCGTGCCACTATCTGAGCTCGTGACAGAGCCTGTTACGTTCGAAAATATAGAAGAAGCAGCAAAAGCTTGTAGCGACTTTGCAAAAGAATATTCTCTAATATTACGGACACTAGATGTGGGAGAAGCAGAGATGAGTCGCGGACAAATGAGAATAGAAGTAAATCTGTCTGTGAGTAAAGATAAGAATAAATATGGTACAAAAGTAGAAGTGAAAAATATTAACTCATTCAAATCTGTAGAAGACTCTGTGAGATATGAAGCAAAGAGACATATAGAATTAATCGAGGAAGGTAAAGCTGATGAGATAGTTCAAGAGACTAGAGGCTTCGAAGAAAATAAAAGAATAACTTTGTCACAAAGAAAAAAGGAAACTTCTGCAGACTACAAATATTTCCCAGATCCTGATTTACCAAAATTATACTTGTATTCTATCTTTGATATAGAAGAAATAAAAAATACTCTGCCTAAAAAATTAGAAGATATACGAAAAGATCTAAAAGATATAAATGTGAAAGAAGAATATGTAGAATTATTACTCAATAATTACACTTTATTTAAATATTTTAATGAAATAAAAAAAGAAATAGAAAATCATGATTGGAATAGTGAAAAGAAAAATAAATTAACCAATCTCGCTGTTAACTATATAATAGTAGATGTATCCGCTATCTTACAAAAAGAAAATAAAGAAAGATTGGTACATTTTGTAGATAAAGAAGACTTTGTACAAATCCTAGACATGCTAGATAATAATGAACTATCTAGTCGCGGAGCAAAAGACCTCATATTATTCATGATGACAGAGATGCCTTATGATACTATGCTAGAAATGAGTGAAAATGATATGAGTGCTAGACAAATAGCAGAAATGAAAGGATTAATACAAAAAAATGATAAAGATAGTCTAATAGCTATAATAGATACTGTAATAGCAAATAATAGTAAGCAATATGAGGAACTAAAATCTGGTAATGAGAAATTAATCATGTTCTTCGTTGGACAAGCTATGAAAGAAGCAAAAGGCTCTGGCAATCCTCAGTTATTCACAGAAATAATAAAAGAAAAAATTTCTTAAAAATCTCTTTATTTTAAAGGTTATTTTGAAGATAATATTTTATCTAATTTTTTCTCAAAATCTTTTAGAGATTTATCGTCAAATAGTGAAAGTGTGATGATGTCCTCTTTGTTTTGTTTACTAACTTTTGCAAGATCACCCACTTTTTTATCTAATTCTTTTTGTGTTTTTATTTCATCTATTTTAGTAAAAATTACTATTTCTTTTTTCTTAGAAAGCTCGTTGCCTTTGGTACTTAGTAGTCCATCTTCTTTATTTTTCTTATCATAATTCTTTAACTCTTCTCTCACTGTCTTGTAGGCCAGCTTTACATCAGTATTTTCAGCTGAGACTAGATGAAATAATAGTTTTGTGCGAGAAATATGCTTTAAAAATTTAAATCCAAGACCTTTTCCTTCACTTGCTCCCTCTATAATACCCGGTATATCCGCTAAAATATATTTTTTATAACTACCAAGATTTGGCTCTAGTGTAGTGAAAGCATAATTACCTATCTTAGCATTAGTATTGGTGATAGCATTTAATAGTGACGATTTTCCAGCATTAGGAAGACCAATAAGTCCAGCATCTGCTATGAGCTTTAACTCTATCTCCAGCTCAGCATCTTCGCCTCTTTCCCCTTTTGTGAATTCTTCTGGAGCTCTATTGGTACTAGTCTTAAAATTCTCATTACCTAGTCCACCTTTACCACCATGAAGAATTAAAATATCTTCTCCGACTTTATTACATTCGTATTTTATATTATAAGTCTTATTATAGACAATTGCTCCTACTGGTACTCTTAAAAATAGATCTGTCGCATTACCGCCATGCATGCTTTTTTTCTTTCCAGCTTCACCAGTATTAGCTTCCCACTCTTTTTTATTCTTGTAGTCATCTAATGCTTGTTTATCTTGAACAACACGAAGATACACATCTCCGCCTTTACCACCATCACCTCCAGCTGGTCCGCCAAAAGCAATATGCTTTTCTCTTCTCCAGCGGACTACCCCTGTTCCTCCATTTCCAGCTTTTACTTTTAGTAATATATGATCAATAAGCATAAATTTATTATGTTATAATAACATACCTTATATGAAAAGTATAGACTACTTAAAAATTCTTTAACCTGTATGCTTTTTCGTGATCACGAATCTTTTCATGGACTTTTGCCTCTATCTGACGAATTCTCTCTCTTGTCACTTGGAATTCTTCTCCCACTTCTTCTAGAGTATGCATGACGCCATTATATATACCAAGACCATTTCTCATCTCTACTATCTTTCTCTCTTTTTCTGAGAGATCCATGAGTATCTCATTAATCTGATCTGCAAGTATTCTCCTGCTTGCCTCCTGATCTGGAGAGAGTATTTTATCATCGCTAACAAATTCTCCCAGTGATGACTTATCATCTTCATCGCCTGTTGGCTTTTCTAAAGAAAGTGTCTCTTGATCAATATTTTCTATGACATGTATCTTTTCCACATCTATACCCATCTCATCAGCAATCTCTTCTGCTAATGGCTCTCTTCCAAGATCTTGAGAAAGTCTCCTGACTACCTGTTTGTATTTAGCGATAGTCTCCACCATGTGGACTGGTATACGAATTGTGCGAGATTGATCTGCAAGGGCACGAGTTATACCTTGCCTTATCCACCAACAAGCATAAGTTGAGAATTTATATCCTTTACTAAAATCATACTTTTCTACTGCCTTAAATAGACCGAGATTACCTTCTTGAATAAGATCAAGTAGAGTAAGATTTGGACTTCTACCTACATATTTTTTTGCAAATGTTACTACAAGTCTGAGATTGGCTTTAGCTAAAATATTTTTAGCTTCTTCATCACCCATCTCAATTCTCTTTGCTAGTTCTTTCTCTTCTTCACTAGAAAGTAGTGGGTATTGCCCTATCTCTTTTAGATAAATCTGAATACTATCGTGATTAACATCTTCTCTTGCAAGCTTGGCAAGATCTTCATCCATATCAAGTAGATTACTACCATCAAGAATATCTACTCCTGCAATAGACAGCTTTTCATATAATTCATCTAGAAATGTAATATCTGTCTCTAGATCTGGAAAGATCTTTATTATGTCATCATAGGTAATAAAACCTCTCTCTTTTCCTTTTTTTATTATTTCATTTTCTTTTTCTATTTTTTCTAATGCAGATCTAGTGAGCTTCACGGGCTTCTGTTTATCTTTCTTTTTATTTTGCTTTTCAATTTTTTTCTTATTATCTTCTATTCTTTTCTGACGATCTTTTTTATCTTTAGCATTTTTAATTTCTCTTCTCTTTTTTTCTTCTATCTTTTCTTTCTCAGTAAGAACTTTCAAATTCACAAACTTATTAGTTTTTTGATCTTTCTTTTTAAGCGCCTTTTTCGAAATATTTTTTTTATTAGTAAGCTTCTTCTTTATAGTGATTTTAGTTTTCTTTTTTGTTTGTATCTTTTTCTTTGTTTTTACTGGCCTCTTGGTAATCTTTTTCGAAATTTTTTTATTCTGTTTTTTAACAGATTTTTTGGTAAGTTTTTTAGTAAGTTTGTTTTTGGTCATAAAAAATATTTTTAGCTATTTTAATATTAAAATTTATTAAAAACTAGCGAAGGCAAAACACGCTCTTGTCAAATTTTATATATTATACTTTATACAAAAAAAATATGCAAGTCTTTTCTTAAGATCTTATCTGTAACGAAGCTTTACTGTACGAAAATTGGCGCTAGAGCGAGCTTTGTTTATATTTTAATATTCTTTAGATTTTGAATTTCTTTGTGAATATAAGATAATCTTTTGATTTCGTCCTCGCTCTCTTCTTTTTTAATTCGTGATTTGATTGATTCAGATTCTTCCTGTAAAAGCTCTATCTTATAGCTTCTTACTAGATCGGATAAAAGATTATCAATAAATTTTTTCTCATTATCATTAAATATGTTGTTATTAGCGGTCTCTTTTTGAATCTTAATTATTTCTTTTTCTATTATTTCTTGAGATAATTCTTTCTGGTTGTCAATAAAATTTTCCTTAAAATCAATTAAAGAAAATTCTTCTTTTGGAATGTTGTCTTCTTTCTCTCCAAAAAATCTGTGTATAAATTTATCTTGATCAATATTTCTCCAGCCTAAAATAGCTAAGATAGATATAAGAATTTTATTTTTTTTGGAAATCTGTAACATATATTCTTTTTCTTCTTTCTTTTCTTCGGTATCTATCTTTACTTTTTTAAAATCATCAAAAATCGCCTGCGCGCTAATATCTAATTTTTGAGATAAGGATTTTAAGAAATAATCTTTATCAGTATTATGCTCTAAAGCTCTCCAATAAGGAGCTATCTCTTTTATTATTCTAATATTTCTTTCTCTTTCATCTTTTGTTTTAAGTAGACCATTTGCCACCAAATACTCTATAATATGTTGCCTCTTTTCCAATAATTCTTCCCACGCCCGTCCTCCATATTCTTTAATAAGATCAGCCGTATCTTTTACTCCTATTTTTTTTGGTACTACAAAAGCGTCTAATCCTCCAAAGAGTGAAAGAAGGGCGCATTTTTTCATAGCTTGCTCCCCAGCCTCATCTTGATCAAAAGCTAATAATACTTTTTCAGCAAATCTTTTAAGAATCTTAATGTGTTCATCTGTGACACTAGTCCCAGATGTAGCTACAATATTTGTAATACCAGCTTGATAACTCATTATCATATCCATTTGCCCTTCAACAAGAATTATTTCTTTCTTTTCAGCAATACTCTTTTTAGCTAGATCATAGCCAAATAATATTTTACTTTTATGATAAATGGGGGTCTCTGGCGAATTGATATATTTTCCCATTTTTCCATCGTCGAACTTTGGAAGTATTCTTGCGGAAAAACCTACCACATTACCAAAAGTATTCTTAATAGGAAACATTATTCTTCCTCTAAATCTGTCGAAATATTTCTCTTCACCATCCTTTTTTATAACCACTCCCGCTTCTATCATTTCTTCAGGAGTAAATCCTTCTTTAGATAAACTTATAAATAAATCCCTCCAACCATTTTCACCTCCAAGAGAAAATCCTATATCAAAGGCTTTTATGGTCTCTCCATTAAGCCCTCTACTGTCTAAATAAATTTTTGCTTCAGGAGAATTTTCTAGATTTCTTTTGTAATGAATAGTGGCTTTCTGTAAAAGGGATATGAGATTTGTCTCTTTATCTTTTTGTTCTTTTTTGTATGGGGCTAGCTTTATACCAGCTCTATCAGCTAATATGTTTAGCGCCTCAAAAAAAGGAACACTTTCCATCTTTTCTACAAAAGAAAATATATCGCCATGTGAAGAGCAGCCAAAACAATGATATGTTCCACGATCGGGAGACACAAAAAAACTTGGAGATTTCTCATTATGAAATGGGCATCTACCTTTATATTGACTTCCGGCTTTTTCAAGTCTGACATAAGTAGATACAACATCTAGTATGGATAGTGTCTGCTTGATCTGATCTTTAGGATTCATAATAATTATATCTATTCTACCAAAAATACAAGAAATAATGAAAAGAAAAACTACTTGACAATTAAATAGTATTATGCTATACTGTATATGGTTTATATTCTTAAATTTCAAAAACAAAAAATGAAAGAAGTAATAAAAAAGGCTGTGATAAGCCTAGCCCTTTTAGCGATCCAGCTTTGTTATGTGGTAGCTATATACCACTTAGCTAAAACAATGAGTCCTGAAATGAATATGGCTCTATATTTCATTGGGCTTGTAGGGTCAGTATTTATATTTTATATGATATTTCTAGTCCTTAATAAGACTGCTGGATAACTGACAAAAAATCCCAATTGCTTGATTGGGATTTTTTCTTTTATAAAATGTTTCTTAAAATTTATTTTATTCTTCTATTTCTTTTTCTTCCACACCTGTTCCAGCAGGGATAAGTTTACCTATAATCACATTTTCTTTTAGCCCTTGAAGTTTATCAACTTGCCCTCTAGTAGAAGCATTGATAAGGACTTTGGTAGTATGCTGGAATGAAGCAGAAGAAAGCCAAGAGTTTGTGGTCAAAGCTACTTCTGAAATACCTAAGATAAGATTAATTCCTTTAGCCGAAGAGCCTCCTTGGTCTTTTACTCTATCATTTTCAATTCTAAAGTCAGATATTTCTACTACTTCTCCAGGAGTAAATATAGTATCTCCAGCTTCTTTAATCTTTACTCTTGATAACATCTGCTTAATGATAAGCTCCATATGCTTTCTAGATATAGAAGCTCCTTGAAGTTCATATACTTTATTCAATTCATTTACAATATATTCTTCCGCAGTATCTTTACCAGCCAAATCATATAAATCTTCTATATTTAGAGATCCGTCTGTTAAAGCTTGGCCCTTCTTTATCTTATCCCCTACTTTTACTATTGGTCTTCTGGAGTAGGCCATGTCATATTCTATTTTCATTCCTTTTTTCTTTGCTTGTGCATATGATCCATCATCATCACTCATAACAACTATTTTCTTTTCTTTTCCATCTCTCCTAATCTCTATAACCTCACCATTAGATAATGATATGACTCCAGGATTCTTAGGAGATCTCCTCTCAAATATTTCTGCGACACGAGGAAGACCTGTCGTGATATCGAGACCTGAGGCAGATCCACCTTTAGAATATCCTCCTTTTACTGAAGACACTGTAAGCTGTGTCCCTGGCTCTCCAATAGCCTGAGCAGCTATAATACCAACTGCTTCACCAACTTTTACCAATTCATTTCTAGCAAGATCGAGACCATAACATCTCTGACATACTCCGTGTATTGATTCACAGGAAAGCGGAGAATATACATAGGACTCTTCTATTCCAGAATCCTCTATTAATCTTACATCCTCCTTCTTTACTAGATGTCCTTTTTTAAATAAAAGCTTACCATCTTTGTTAATAAAATCTTGAGCCAAAACTCTTCCTTTTATGCTTTTAGCGAGTGGGATCTCTATACCTAACACATTTTCTGTCTTCATTAATTTGCAATTCTTTGTTCCACAATTTTCTTCTGAGACTATAACATCCTGTGATACATCTACTAATCTTCTAGTCAAATATCCAGCTTCTGCTGTCTTTAAGGCTGTGTCAGAAGCTCCTTTTCTAGCGCCATAAGTAGTAATAAAGTATTCTATAGGAGACAATCCTTCTTTGTTAGAAGATATAATAGGAAAATCAATATTTCTTCCAGAAGAATTGATAATAATTCCTCTCATACCAGCCAATTGTATAAGCTGCTTAACAGATCCTCTGGCTCCAGAAGTTACAAGATTATAAACTGAGCCATACTTTTCTATAGCCTTAGTAGACATAAGACTTTCTATCTCTTTTCTAATAGTATTCCAATTCTCTATAACTTTCTGATATCTTTCTTCTTCCGATAAAAGCCCAGACTCATAAAATTCTTGTATTTTTAACTCTCCTTTTCTACCTTTTTCTATTATTTCTTTTTTTTCTTCAGGAACTTTAACAGCATCTATACCCCAAGTAGTACCAGAGACCGTAGCATATTTAAATCCAAAAGATTTTATTTTATCTATTATTTTTGGAGCAGCTTCAAAACCATATTGCATAATTATTTTGTCGATAATTTTATTCATATTATTTCCTCCAACTTGCTCATTAATATACTCAAAATCATCAGGTAAAATAGAATTAAATCTTAATCTGCCAACAGTAGTTTCAAATCGCTTTCCTTCAAATTTATTATATTTTTCTTTTCCTGTAGGTACAACTAATATTTTTGCTCTTATATCAATTATTCCAAATTCGTGTGCTGTGATAGCTTCATTTGGAGATGGGAAATATTTACCTTCTCCTTTTGCGCCCGGCAATTCTGTAGTAAGCCAAAAACATCCAAGAAGCATGTCCATGCGAGGATTAACAATGGAATCACCTGTCCCGGGTCTTAGTAAATTTCTATCTGCTGCCATAAGCTCTCTAGCTTCTTTCTGAGCCTCTTCTGATAAAGGAAGATGAACAGCCATTTGGTCACCATCGAAGTCAGCGTTGAATCCAATACACACTAAAGGATGAAGCTGAATAGCATTACCTTCTATCATTTTAGGCTTAAAGGCTTGAATACCTAATCTATGTAGAGTTGGGGCACGATTGAGAAGTACATATTTACCTTCTATTACTTCTTCTAATATTTCCCATACTTCTGGAATACCATCTTCAATTAGCTTATTCGCACCTCTAATATTAAAAGTAAATTCTCTTTCTAATAATTTAGAAATTACGAAAGGCTTGAAAAGTTCAAGAACCATATGTTTAGGAAGGCCACATTCATCTATCGCAAGATCTGGACCAATCACAATAACAGAACGAGCAGAATAATCTACACGCTTTCCGAGAAGATTTTGTCTGAAAAGACCAGATTTAGATCTTATACCGTCAGATAAAGACTTTAATTGTCTTTTTTGTCCAATTATAGTAGTAGCTTCTTGACCTCTTCTCATAGAATTATCTATAAGCGCATCAACAGCTTCTTGAAGAATTCTTTTTTCGTTTCTCAAAATAACCTCTGGAGCATTTATCTCTTTTAATTTTAATAATCTATTATTTCTGTTTATAACTCTTCTGTAAAGATCATTGACATCACTTGTAGCATATCTACCTCCTTCGAGAGCTACCATAGGACGAATTCCTGGTGGGATAACTGGAAGAGCTGTGATGAACATCCATTCTGGTCTTATGTTAGCACTCTTAAATGCTCGAACTAAAGAAAGTCGTTTTTCTTGTTTTTCTTTTTCTAAACTAGAAATTTTTTCTAACCTTTTCTCTATTTCTTTTTCCAGATCATCAAGATTAATATTTTTAAAAACATTATATATGGCTTCTGGACCTATCTCTGCTTCAAAAGCAATGCTGTATCTCATGGAAAATCTGTGGTAAGTTATCTCATCTAAGATTTTTCTTTCTCTAATGTCTTCTATCTCTTTCTTTGTGGAGAGCATTAATTCTTTTAGTTTTTCTTTGGTCTTCTCGTCTGTGGCTGCTTTTATTTTAGCTTTAAATTCACTTTCGAGATTCTTAAGTATTTCTTCTTTTTCCCTCTGATTAACTTTGGTAATTATATAATTTGCAAAATAAACTACCTTTTCTACCTCTCCTGCCGGCTCTCCAAGTATAAGAGCAATACGAGAAGGAACATTCCTTAAGAACCAAATGTGAGCAACTGGAGTTGCTAGCTCAATATGTCCCATTCTCTCTCTTCGAACTATAGACTTAGTAACCTGTACTCCACATTTCTCACAAACTATATCCTTATATCTTATCCTTCTATATTTCCCACAGTAACATTCATAATCCTTTTCTGGCCCAAATATTTTCTCATCAAAAAGTCCAGATCTTTCGCTTCTTCCTGTACGATAATTAATCGTTTCTGGCTTTGTGACTTCTCCAAAACTCCAAGATCTAATAGCTTCTGGTGAGGCAATTTTTAATTGCAAAGCTTCAAATTCTGTTGTATCAATTGTTTTCATAATTTTATTTTAAATTATTTTTATTTTACTAATTTTTATCTTTGTCGAATTTTGTCTAATCTTTTAATTCAATAACTTTTTCCTCACCTAATAATTTTTCTCTTTTGCTTCTTATTTTCTTTTCTTCTTCTATAAGAGGTACCACATCTAATCCTAGACCTCGCAAAGTATTAAGAAGAACACTGAAAGAAGCTGGAGTATTTGGCTCTTTTATTTCTTCATTTTTTATAATACTATTAAACGCATCAGATCTACCGACTATGTCATCTGATTTTATAGTTAATATTTCTCTAAGAGTATGAGCTGCCCCATATCCTTCAAGAGCCCATACTTCCATTTCTCCAAATCTTTGACCACCGTTTTGTGATTTACCACCGAGTGGTTGCTGGGTAATAAGAGAGTAAGGACCAATACTTCTTGCGTGAATTTTATCTTCTACCATATGATGAAGCTTCAACATATACATCACGCCTATAGCCACCTTTTCACCAAAAGGATCACCGGTCCTACCATCAAATAACTCTACTGTGCCAGATTCATCAAATCCCGATTTCCTTAATTCTTCTTTTATCTCCTCATCTCCTGCACCATTAAATACGGGCACTATAGCTTGATAGCCTAAAGTCTGCGCAGCTAATCCTAAATGCATTTCTAATATCTGACCAATATTCATACGGCTTGGAATACCTAGAGGACTTAAGATAATATCAATAGGCTCTCCATCTGCCGTAAATGGCATCTCCTCTATGGGCAATATTCTTGAGATTACACCTTTATTACCATGTCTTCCTGCTAACTTATCACCAACAGAAATATCTCTCAATTGAGCCACTTCGATATGGATTCTCTTGATCACTCCACTTTCTAATTGATCTCCTCTCTCTCTAGAAAATACTTTTATACTTATAACCCTTCCCCTCTTTCCATTATCAAGTCTTAATGATGTATCTTTCACATCTCTTATTTTTTCTCCAAAAATACTTCTCAATAGTCTCTCTTCTGGAGTGAGCTCCGTTTCTCCTTTTGGAGTAATCTTTCCTACTAAAATATCTCCCGCTCTGACATCAGCACCTATTCTGACTATTCCATCTTCATCAAGATTTTTTAATTTCGCTTCTCCTACATTTGGAATATCATGAGTAGTTACTTCAGCTCCAAGCTTAGTATCACGAACATTACAAATAAATTCCTCTACATGGATAGAAGAAAATTTTTTCTGCCGAACAAGTCTCTCAGAGATAATTATGGCGTCTTCATAGTTAGCCCCATTCCAGCTTAAAAAGGCAACTCTAATATTATGGCCTAGAGCAATTTGCCCACCTCTTGTAGAAGATGAATCTGCTATTACTTGTCCCTTTTTCACCTTGTCTCCTATATTTACTATTGGTCTATGATAAAAAACTGTAAAATTATTTGTACGAGAAAAATTAACAAGCTGATATTCTTTGTCTTTATTTTTATCTGTAATTATTATCTTGTTAGAATCTACATACTTAACTTCTCCCGATTCTTCTGCCAATACTATTCTTCCGATATGTCTAGCGGCTTCTTCTTCTACTCCTGTAGCCACATAAGGGGCTTCGCTTAAGATAAGTGGAACTGCTTGACGTTGCATGTTACTTCCCAGAGAAGCACGAACTGCTTCATCATGCTCTAAAAATGGAATCATGTTAGTAGCTATAGAATAAGCTTGATTGGTAGCAACATCTATATATTCAACCTCGTCCTTAGAGACTATAGTCGGAGAACCTCCTTTTCTGGCTTGTACAAAATCATCTTTAATATTCCCATTCTCATCATAATTTACCGCCGCATGAGCTATAACAGTAGCTTCTTCTTGTAAAGCGTTTAAATAAAATATTTCTTTTGTTATTTTACCATTTTTTACTTTTACATAAGGAGTTTCTATTATTCCAAATTCATTTATCTTTGCATAAGTTGCCAATCTCAAAATAAGTCCCACATTGGCTCCGTCAGGAGTCTGAATGGGACAAACTCTACCATAGTGTGAAGTATGCACATCACGAACTTCAAATCCAGCTCTTTCTTTTGACAATCCTCCTGGACCTAAAGCTGAAAGAGTTCTTAGGCTTTCAATTTCAGCTAAAAGATTCTCCTGATTCATAAGATGAGATAGCTGATTTACTGTAAAGAATTCTTTTATTCTCGCTTGTAAAGGTCTTTGATTTACTATATTTATAGGCAAGGTAGTGTCAGTATCAACAACTGTCATTTTTTCTTGAATATATCTCTTTACTTGGAACATTCCCTTTTTTACTTTCATGCCAAGCATCTCCCCTACAAATCTAACCCTCCTTGATGCTAAATGATCAATATCATCAGCTTCGGCATCTGGATTATTATTAAGCTCTATTAAATGATTAATTATTAATACTAAATCCTCTTTAGAGAGAGTCAATCTCTTCATTTCTTTTGCATCTAGTGACAAATTAAATCTTTTATTAAATCTTAATCTTCCAATAGGAGAAAGATCATAGCGCTCTTTTGAAAAAAGAGATAAGATGTACGACTTGGCATTATCTACTGTTGCAAGGTCTCCATCCCTAAGCTTTTTATATACATCTATATAGGCTTCGTCTGCTGTCTTTATAGGATCCTTCGCGACTAGATTCATTATATAGGCTTTAGCAAGTTCTTTACCTTCAAATGCTTTTTCTATATCTTTATCTTGATGATAACCTAGAGCTCTAAGAAGAGAAACTATGGAGAATTTTCTCTTCTTATCTATTTTTACAAACATATCATTGTCGTCATCGGTTAATATTTCCACCCAAGCACCTCTATTAGGAACTATTTTTGCTGAAAAATATTTCTTTCCACTTATCTCTTCTGAATCAAAAAATTCACCAGCACTTCTAGCAAGTTGAGGAACTATAACTCTCTCCACACCGTTTACGATAAATGTCCCATGCACTGTCATTAGAGGAAAAGACGCTAGAAAAATCTCTTGTTCTTTTTCAGTATTAAGAATTTTATTACGAAGAAGAATGGTTGCCCTTAGTGGAGCTTCGTAAGTAAGCTTATTTTCTTTAGCATATTCTTCAGTATATTTTGGCTCTGAGAGCTCAAAAGATTTTATCTCTAGTTCAAATTTCTTTTCCGTATAATCTTTTATTGGGTTTAATTCTTTTAAGATTATATCAAGATCTTCTTCTACAAGCTTTTTGAAAGAAGATATTTGATTTTCCACAAGATTGGGAAGGTCAATGAAAGGCTTTTTAAATTTAGCAAATGTTTTTTTGGGTAGATTTGCCACTAGCAGATTCTCATTAGTATTTTTTGTTTTGGACATATAAAAAATAAATAAAAACTAAAAAATATAGAGAATACAAAAGAAAATTTGATTTTGTAAGACAAGAGAATACCTGCAAAATCGTGTTTCTATTTGCATTTTAAATATTTAAATTAATAATAATTTCGAAATTATTATTGACTTGAGTCACCCACAAAACTCAACCTGAAGGGATAGAAGATAAGCATCTCGTCAATATTGCATTTAATATATCATATGCTAGTAAAAAATGCAAGAAAAATCCCCTGAGGGTAATCAGGGGATTTTTCTAGTTTTAGATTAGGACTGTTCGTGATGATGATACTCTCTACCAAATACAAATATATGTACAAAATACGCGAGTACAGCTCCCACAAGAGGAGCTAAAATAAATAATCCTAGCGAGTCTAAATGCTGTCCTGAGACTAAAGCTGGACCTATAGACCTTGCGGGATTTATTGATGCTCCCGTTAAAGGAATAGCTACTATATGAGCTGCAAATAAAGCAAGCCCTACTGCTATTGGAGTAGAAGTTGCAGACCAAGTGCTTCGAGTTGTAGCTAATACTACGAGACAAAGTATCATAGTCATAAATATCTCTACGAGAGCAGCGGCCATTACAGATACTCCGCCATTGAGAGCATTAGTAGCGAAGCCTGCATTTATGATTAATGTACTGTTGGCAAGGTTAGTAACTATTGCGTATAAAATTACAGCTCCAAATATTGCTCCGATTATCTGAGCAAGAATATATCCTAAGACTTTATTCCAAGGAAATTTACCTGCCAACGCTAAAGCAATAGTGACAGCCGGATTAACATGTCCACCAGAAATATGTCCTGTTAAATATGCCACTATCGCAAGAGCTAGACCAAAGGCAACTGCAATACCAAGCACTCCTAGAGTGCCTCCGGCAAAAATAGCCGCTCCACACCCGATAAGGACGAGAAGGGCTGTACCAATAAGTTCTGCTATATAAGCTTTCATAATAATTAATTTAATTAAATAAATTACTAACATTAAAACTAATAATAATAGCTAGTAATACTATTATTATATCACGATATATATCTATCCCATTATCCCTCCACCAATTAGTATATTATTTTTATAAAAAACTAATGATTGTCCTTTTGTGTATATTATGCTCCTTTCACCTTTAAAATAGTCGAATTCTATTTCAAGCTCTTTCGCTTTCTTTTTTTCTTTTATACTCTTTATTTTTATTTTTACTAGATTTGCATGATATCTCTCTGCTATAGAATATATATTCCCTTTCTCTAAGCTCTTTAATAGATTAATATTTTCAAGAAAAATCTTATTTTCTTTTTGTGCTTTCAAATTTTCTGAGACATATAAAATATTAGTTTTTATATCTTTATTAATAATATATTTACCGTTAATCTTTTCACCTATCGTATAAAAAAATACGCCATCATGCTCTCCAATATTTTTATTAAAATCAATATCTGTTATATTACCCTTTTTATTCTTTATAAATTCTTTTAGAAAATCTTTCACATCTATCTTACCGATAAAGCATAGCCCTTGAGAATCTTTTTTCTTTGCTGTGGCTAGATTATTTTTGAGAGCGATATCTCTAATTTCTGATTTTAATAGATGACCTACTGGAAATATTATTTTAGAAAGTTGCTTTTTATTAAGTGTCCAAAGGAAATAGCTTTGATCTTTAGTGAGATCTTTTCCTTTTTGTAAATTCTCATCTTTTATTTGTGCATAATGACCTGTGGCCACATAATCAGCTCCATTCTTGAGTGCCCAATCTAAAAACGCTCCAAATTTTACTTCTTTATTACAAAATACATCCGGATTTGGTGTGCGACCAGCTTTGTATTCCCTTATCATGTAGTCTATTACTCCTTCTTTGTATTCTTTTTCCAGATCAAGAGTAATAAAAGGGATCTCTAGCTCACTACACACTCTCATAGCGTCCCTTCTATCTTCTTTCCATGTACATTCAATAAAATCAGGCTGCCAGACTTTTATAAATACTCCAGTCACATCATATCCTTTTTGCTTCAACAATAAGGCAGCAACAGAAGAATCCACTCCTCCCGACATTCCTACAAATACTTTTTTCTTTTTATTCTTTGAATTATTTTTTTGCATTTTAACTTGCTCTCATTAACTTTTTATACACTTCTACCAGAGCTCTCGTATCAGCGAGTGCGGTATGCGCTTTTGCATTTTCTACTTTTAATAATTCACACAAAAACTTTAAAGAGAATTTATCAGCTTGTGGCGCATCATAAAGTCTAGCAAAAGCGATAGAAATGGTATCGAGCTTTCCATAGTGCATATTATTTTCAACTCCGGTCTTCTGATAAGCCTTAGCTACAAAATTATAATCAAAAACTAAATTATGAGAAACAAAAGTACAACTTTCTGCTTTTTTATTAAAATCTTCTAAAACATTTTTAAGTGGAGAAGCAAAAATCCAATCGGCTTCATTGTATCCATTGATACGAAGTGCTTCTTCTTCTGCTAGATCAAGTCTTTCCGGCTTTATCTTCCATTCGTATTCGCCTAATATTTCTATACTAGGACCCTTACCTTCTCTTTCTATTTGTTTTACAACAATAAGAGCGAGCTCTATTATTTCATGTTTTTCAAAATCTGTACCCGTAGTCTCCACATCTACAAATGCTAAATTGTGTACTTTCATATTTTTTCTAAACTAGTATAGCATAAATAATCTATCTATTTCTTAAATATTTGTTGATATTATCAAGATGAGTATTATAATCTTTCGCGTAATACATATTTCCATCATTGCCTGTAATATAATAAATATATCCAGTCTTTATAGGATTCATCGCGGCTTTGATTGCTACAAGTCCTGGATTATTTATCGGAGTCTTAGTAAAACCTTTGTTTTTATATGTACTAGTAGCCGCATCTATCTGAAGAGGATATCCTAGCTTTAATCTAGTCCATAAAGCTCCAGAGACTATACGCATATCTTTTTCATTATTAGCTTCTCCTTCAAGATAACTCGCCATAGTTATAATATCTTTTACAGAAAGAGTGGTGGTGCCTATTTCGTTTATAAGAGTAAATCTTTTAGAGAGATTCATAGAGCTAGATTCGGTATTGAAAATACTTTGCATATTAAATTCTTTCATGTCTAGAGAATAAATAAGAGGATATTTCTCTTCTTCTAGATTATTTGATTCAGCTTTTAAGTTTTCAAAAAGATTCTTAAGATTAATATAAAAATGATTTTTTAACTGAGATACTACCTTATAAAGGTTAGTATTTGGTAAGAAAAAATAAGTCTCTGGATAGATATATCCTTCTTCATCCTTTATATTAAGTAATATGTTGGACTTCGAAAAATCATCTATAACCTGATCTTTATTAACCTCTTGAGAAAAAGCTTTATTTATAATTTCACTTATTTCTTCATTGGTGCTTCCTTCTGGAATTGTAATCCTGACTGGAGGTATTGCGTATTTGGCTTTAATTATTTTATGAGCTATAGAAATAATATTATCGCCCTTTTCAAATCTGTATATACCGGCCTGGGCAGAACTGTCTCCCCCAAAAATTTTCATATAAAGCTTAAACGGTAACTTGTAATAGATAATATTTTTAGATTCTAGATCTCTTGCTATTTCTTCTATACTTTCCCCGTGATTGATCTGAAATAGATTTTCTGAGTCCTGATAATTAGTCGAGGAAAGAAATATTTTATAAAAGAAAAATAATAAAATTAAGACTGCGACAATAGAAATAATTTTTAATTTATTACGAATTAGTAAATCTAAAAAAGTCTCCTCTTTTCTTTCTTCCTCTAGCTTCTTGATTATAAGAAAATTTTTAAAATCATCTCCTTTTTGCATAATTATTAATAATTTTTATTGAAATACAATATAGCATATTACACCTTTAAAAGTAAGTAAAAAAGTGAAATCAAAAAAACTAAACAGGAAGATTTGCTGGAGAAGAGGACTTTACAGAATCAACACGAGGAAGAGTAGGGGTAGCAGCTACCTCACCTGGGAAATGATATAAAGTTGCGAGTTCTTCAACATTTAAAATAAAGCCTCCCTTGTTCATTGTAGGCTTGAATGGATGAATAAGAATATTATATAGATTCATAGCGAAAGACTTTTTATAACTAGCAAAAGGATAAAATATATTATCAAATAGTTTTTCTTTTTCGTCACTCATACCTTTCACAAGAGAAAAGAGTCCGCTTCTTCCCTTATATCCACCATAAAGATTTTCTTTTCGCCAAGGCACATATCTCTTAAAAGGATCTTGCCAAGGATAGTCAAAAGGGTCAGCTACATAACCAGGAACAAAAGTGTTAAACCCGTCTTCATTAAATGGCCTAACGAGCCCCATTACCATAGGTATTCTACTTCCAAAATTATCATATGAGTCAGCCATATATATAGTCCTCATAATACAAATAACTTGTGGCTTACTAATCTTTCTTTGTATAAGCTCTATATTTTTCTTTGCGTCATCTTCTCTCTCTTGAACTGGAATTGATTTATTAGTTACTATATCCATCGAATATTCTAATTCGTTGCCATCTTTATCTTTTTTAGAGTTGCCCCACTCATCTTTCTCATTAGCACCCTTCTTTTTTAATATCGGCTTCTTTTTAAATCTGTCTATCTCTATTTTGACTAGATCTTTTATGGTCTTCTTTCCTTCAGTCTTGCCTCCCTTTTTTTTACCACCATTGATATCTATACTATATATATCATTCCATTTATTTGCGTCTCTTATTATTATCTGGTGGAAAAAATACTCTCCCTTACCTATAGCTCCCATCTGCTCTATAAGATAAGTAAGAGGATCATGCTTAAATATTTCTTTAGGATCTTTATCTAGCCCCCAATCCTTATAAGTCTTTATTGGATACATATCAGCTGTATAAGTATATTTATCTATTTTATTTTCTTTCTCATCTCCAACTTCTAGATCTTCAGTCTTTTTCACAAGATTCCAAGTTGTACCCCAAAATGCTGGCATCTTTTTATCATTATGGTCTATTTTTATAGGAACATTATTCATATAATCTTCTTTCGTCTCCACTATCTCTACTGTTGGATATTGAGAATAAATAGCAGCTTCTACTCTTGGCTTAAATTTCTTTTCTACTCTGATATAAAAATGTATTACTCCTTCTAGAGAAGCTATTTCTAGTGATGCAGTATTCGGCATAGCGCCAAGCCAATTCTCTTTTCTCCAATTACCAAGACCTCCTCCTTCAATAAGACTTCTCAAAAATAATTCTGTAGCTTCTGGGCTCTTATTAATTTCTCTCGGTAGCTTAATTTCTAAGAATACCCAATCTAGCTTTTTCTGATAATCAGTATTTATATAAAGCATCCAAAATTTCCATGTCCACGCTAAAAGAAGAGTAAAAAGTGCACAATAAATTAAAAATAATCCTATATCTATTATTAACTGAAGACTCATAAATCTATAATAAAATTATATCATAAAATAAAAACGCCTAATATAAAGGCATTTTTATTTATGTTTAGCAATATTCTGCCTATACTATTATTTCTACTTAATAGAATATTTGCCGTCTTTATCTTTTTTAAAATACTTTGGATCTTGAAGATTAATTATAACAGTATTTGCTTTGACAAGTCTTTTTGCTAATACCTTTTCTACTATATCTGTCTTAGACATAGGCTTGCTATTTTCTTTTAAGATTTGAGTTATAACATCTCTTACAACTCCTGCTGCATGACCCCACTCTTTTAATCCATACATACCTCGTCCGACAAGGACAAATCTTTTATCTTTAATTAATTCATTGTGACATGTCGCTATATTTGTCTTTTTCTTAAATACTTTAGTGATTTCATTTGCAACATCTTTAAAGTGCATAGGCTTACCGTTCTTTCTGACCACAAGATAAGCATAATCTTTGACTCCTCTTGCTTTTATATGAGGAGAGGTAACTTTACCCCATTCTCCAAGATCATTCTTATCAACCATCTTTGATATAGATAGATATCTGTGAATTATGTCTTTATTATTTTTGTATTCATCAACGAGCTGATCTAGATTTGATACAAATTTTTCTAAAATAACTTCTTCTTGCAAAAGTTCATCATCCCCTATTGATGAATGTAAAGTATTTAGTGAATCTCTTATATGGTCCGAAAGAAGATCGTCAATACTCCAGTGAGAATGAAAATCATCCGATTCTTTTATTTTAGTGAAATGTCCTCCTATTACAAGATAAAGATTAATATGATTTTGAATTACCTTATCTTTTGAAATGTGATTCATTAAAGTGTCCTCATGAACTACAGAGCCTAGTCTTTGCATTATGTCTTTTAGTTCATCAAAAACAAAAGTGCTCTCTCTGTATTCAGGAGATTTTTTTATGGTAGCAAGAGCAAAATTTTCAATCTGTCGTACTCTTTCGCGAGTAATATCATAATTTTTTCCTATAGCCTCGAGAGTCATTCTCTTTTCGCTCTCAAGACCATAGCGATTCGTAACTATATCTCTCATTCTAGGATTTAAAGAAGAAAGAAGCTTCTTTGAAATCTGCTTTGGCTTAAATGATATTGTTGATATTTCCGTCATATATTTATAATTAAATAATTAATAAAAGCTCACTAAACTTATTTTCTTTATAACTCTATACTACTACAACTTGACAAAAAAGTCAAAATCGATAATCCCCAGCTAAATAACTATATTTATCAGCCTATTTTTGACGATTATAATTTTCTTAATTTGCGCTTCACTAGTAATATATTTTTGATACACTTCTGTACTTTTTACCGATTCTTCCACTTCTTCATCACTACTATCTGGCTTTATAATAAAAGTCCCTCTCATTTTTCCTGAAATCTGTATACTCATCTCTATCTCTTCTTTTTTAATTTTTGATACATCTACTTCTGGCCATTCTGATAAATGAACAGAGATTTTATTCTCTAAAATATTTTGATATATCTCTTCAGAGATATGCACTGCAAATGGAGAAAGTATCTGGATAAATTTAGTGAAAGTATTTTTAGATATACTATTACCCTTCTTGATCTCTTCTTCAAAAGTATTGAGGCAGATCATAAGCTGAGCTATAGCAGTATTGAATCCGAATTTTTCTATATCTTCACCGACTTTTTTGATAGTCTCATTTATGATCCTTTCTGTTTCTTTACTGTCTTCTACCTCTTCATTTAAATTTATTTTTTCTGCGAGACTGTAAACTCGTTCTAAAAATCTAGATACTCCTGCCATGCTATTTGTATTCCAAGCAATAGACTTTTCAAATGGACCCATGAACATCTCATAAGTTCTCATCGCATCACATCCATATTCTTTTATCACATCATCTGGATTTACTACATTACCATATCTTTTGCTCATCTTCTTACCATCTTCGGCCATGATTAATCCTACAGTTTGTAATTTAGAAAATGGTTCATCGTAATTTACGAGTCCTTTATCAAATAAAAATTTATGCCAAAATCTAGCGTATATCAGATGACGAGTAGCATGCTCTGCACCTCCTACATAAAAGTCTACAGGACTCCACTCCTTTTCTAATTCTTTATTTACAAATTTTTCATCATTCTTTGGATCAATATATCTGAGGTAATACCAAGAGCTTCCCGCCCATTGCGGCATAGTATTTGTCTCTCTAAAGAATTTTTTGATTTCTAAATTCTTATTCTTTTTAGCTAAAACATTTATCCATTTATTATTTTCTAAATAAGTAATCTTCTCTATTTCAAATCCAAATTTTTCTAGAATATTTTTTAATTCATTTTCATTGTAAAATGAAAAGAATCTATATCCCCCTTTTCTTTCCTCTTCCAGTTCACCTTCTCCATTTTTTAGTCTTAGATATAGATAGCCATTATCATTTAAAGCTAAATTAATTTTAGTTATAATTTTTTCGAAATTATATCTTTCAGAATGTAATAATGATGCCATAGATAAGACTCCATCATATTTTTCATTATGAAAATCGTCTAATAGCGGATCAATTTTTATAAATTCAAGACCTTTATCTATATTTATTTTAGAAAATGAATCTACAATATCTGAAGCAATAATATCAACTCCTTCATTTTTAAGATAACTAGCATCTCTACCGGAAGCAGAACCAATCTCTAAAACTTTTTTTCCTTTTAATTTTTCCACAATAAAATCAGATTCCTCTTTCCATTCTCCAGATACTTCTTGTACTGTTTCTGAAATATATGTCTCAAAATTTTCCTTATATGTATTTATAGTTTTTAATTCTCTCTCAGAATGAGCTCCAGATATACTTTCAAATTCTCCTTCATTATTTATAAATCCATAAACTTCTACCCAATCTTTTATATTTGAAAGTGGAGACTCTCCATTATCCGTCGGCTCATAATTTTCTACATTTGGAAGAATTACAGGTAAATCTTTATCAGCTACCGCATAACTTTTCCTGTTCTCATCAAACACAATAGGAAATGGTTCTCCCCAATATCTCTGCCGCGCAAATACCCAATCTTTCAATTTATATTTTGAAACTTCTTTACCATCAACATGACCAACTATTTCGGGTATAGCGTCTTCTGATAATAATCCATTAACCCATGAGGCAGAATTATAAACTTTTCCATATCCTGTATATATTTTATCTATAGGTTCACCTATTGGTCTTTCTATTACATCCCTAATCTCCAAATTATATTTCTTCGCGAATTCATAATCTCTCTCATCGTGAGCTGGTACAGCCATGATTGCGCCAGTACCATAGTCACTCAAAATATAATTCGCAATATAAATTGGAACTTCTTCTCCATTCGCAGGATTGATAGCTTTAATACCTGTATCAATTCCTTCTTTTTCTAATTTAGACATGTCAAAGTCTATCGTCCTCTCTTTTTCTTCTTGCTCTAGCTTTATTATAAATTTCTTTATATCATCACTCGCATCCCAGCCATTCTCTATCCACTCTTTTGCGAGATTGTAGGATATAGCCATAAATGTACAACCAAACAAAGTGTCAGCACGAGTTGTAAAGACTTTTAAAAATAAAGGCTGAAATCTATAAACATAAACAATAGATTCATTTGTAACATAATCTCCGTAATATTTTTTATATCTTTCCAATCTTTCTTCTATAGAATTATCTTTTTCATGTCCAGGATAATCTAAGGGTAATTCTCCTAATTTAAATTCTGAGATTTCTATTATTCTAGCTTTAGTAAATTCTTTTTGGTTTTCCTGCTTTCCATCTGCCCAATCGATTAGACTTACAACGTCCCCGACAATGATATTCTTTTTTTCTCCAATTCTAAAAGTGACATTCTTTTTTCCTTCTTTAATTAAAGAAACTAATTCTGGTCTAAATTTAAATGATTCTAAATTAATACTTCCTTCAACTTTAATCTGAAAATCTATTTCACTTCCTTCACTTTTTCCAATCCAATTTCTCTGAAGCTCTTTAATATGTGACTCCCAATTAAGTTTATCAAGATCAGCTAAAAGTCTATCAGCATAATCTGTGATACGAATAGTCCATTGTCTTAATTTTTTCTTTTCTACAATTGTACCGCAACGCTCACAAGTATTACCATCAAGATCTTCGTTCGCAAGTCCAGTCTTGCAAGTAGGACACCAATTAATAGGATCAAATGATTCATAGGCTAGCCCATCTTTATACATCTGCTTCCACATCCATTGTGTCCATTTATAATATTTTGGATCAGTAGTATTTATTTCACGATCCCAATCATAATTAAGCCCGAGCATCTCTATTTGCTCTTTATATCTTGCTACATTTTTACTTGTAGCGATATTAGGATTAATTTTATTTTTTATAGCAAATTGCTCTGCAGGAAGTCCAAATGCGTCCCAGCCCATAGGGTGAAGTACATTGTATCCTTGCATCTTTTTCATTCTAGAGTATACATCTGTAGCAATATATCCTTTTGGATGACCAACGTGAAGTCCTTCACCTGATGGATAAGGAAACATATCAAGAATATAAAATTTACCTTTTGTACTAGAAAAGTCATTAGAGGTCTTGTTGGTCCCGTTCTCCTTCCAAAACTTCTGCCACTTTTTTTCTATTTCGCTATAGTCTAATTTTGAATTTAATTTGGTCATAATGATCTAATATTACTACTTATAATATAGATATAATATATCAAAAATAAATAGAAAATACATATTAAATGTGTATTTGACAAAATATATTAATTATAATAATATATAGATATTGTTCACTTAAAATAAACAAAAATGGAAATCTATCTTGGTGCCAGTATGGCAATCCTTGCAGAAATCATAGGGCTAGGCCCTGCTGAAAACGAAAAGTTTGCTGCTTATCTAGGTTTTGTAAAAAGAGAAAATTATCTGCCACCTTTAGTTGTACAAACGGAATGTGGTGAGGTATTTGTTTGCGAATTTAATTCTGGAGAATTCCAGGATTCTCCAGACGGTGTTAAATTTGAAAAGAGCTACATTACACCTCAAGATTTTCAAAAAACTAACATGGAATATCTATTGGGGCGTTTATTGAAAGATAAAAAACAAATACATTTCAACTTAGGAGAATCTTGGGATGAGGAAAGATTTTTTTCGTGGAGATCAGAGGTGCCGGATTACATTAATTCCTTATCAAAGGATATTTTATCTACAGCAATAACACTAACGGACGGATATGAAATAGCTAGGCGAATGGAATTACTTTACGAATTAGAGTTATTTGAAAGAATCTACAGAAATACAAAAGAAGATGAGATTTATGCGGATTGGAAATCAGGGAGAAAAGATTCTTTGGAAATCATTTACAAGCAAATACCCTGGCTATATCAAAAAGAAATCGACAAAAATAAAAATGTTGGGTTCTCAAATAAAAAGCCGAGTTTAGATTTCTATGATAAAAGTTAGTTTATTCTGTCGACATTAAAAGATTGGTTCATCCAATCTTTTTTATTTTAATCTTTTCATGCTAAAATGAATTTGAAATTTATTCTCTCCTTTATATTTTAATATTATGAAAAATAAACTAGAAAAGTTTGCTTTAAAAATTATAAAGAACATAGGTTCTGTTTGGTCTATTGTTATTCATACTGTAATATTTCTATTTTTTATAATTCTAATATTACTGGGATACAATGCAGAAAAGGTGATGCTTATACTCACTACGATAGTCTCACTAGAAGCTATATATTTATCTCTTTTTATTCAGATGACTGTAAATAAACACTCAGAACACATAGAAGATATCAGTGAAGATATTGATGATATTCAGGAAGATATTGAAGAGATCAGTGAAGATGTGGATGATATTCAAGAAGATATCGATGAGATGCAAGAAGATATTGAAGAATTAAGTGAAGAAGAGGTAGAGACAAACAAAAAAGCCAGTGACTAGGTTAAATTTTTTATAAGTCACCAGCTTTTATAAATCTTTCAATCAGCTCGCCCGTCGAGCTAAAACAGGTTTCTGTTTTTTAAATACCTCCTTCCAGAATTTTTCTGTCCATAAAGAAAAATTTAATACTACAAACATAGCAAAAATATCTTTATAAATCAAATTTAGAAAATACCCAATTAAATACCGCGAAAACTAATCCAAAAATAGCAGCTTGCCAAAATGATGCAAAAATAAATCCGGGAGTAAGACTACTAACAATCATCAAAAGAATAACATTTAAAATGAGATGAAATAATCCTAAAGTTAAAAAATTAATCGGCCAAGTAACAAGCTTTAAAATAGGCTTTATTGTCCAATTAATTATAGTCAATATTAAAGTAAAAATAACTAGAGCTGTCCAGCCTGAATAATAAACTCCAACTACTTTTGCTGATAAAATAACTGCAACGAAACTCAAAATAAAATGTATCATATATCTTTTATATATTAATATTACCATAAAAATCATGTTATAATCCATAGATAATTAATCTTAAAATTTATGAAAAACTTTTTTAAAAATCAGATAGCAATAGCTATCTTAGGAGGCGCTCTACTTATAGCTTTAGGAATATTAGGCTATGCTCTTCTTAATAATAATTCTAATAGTAAATCAAGTGCTCTAGACTCAATAATGAATCAAGATAGAATATTTGCTGGAGCAGAATTTAAAAATAAAGAATATATACTAGGTAACGAGAAAAATGAGATAACAGTCGTAGTATACTCTGATTTTGAATGTCCATTTTGTAAAATGCTTCAAGAAAATGTAATAGAAAAGCTTCAGGAAAAATATAAGACCAAAAATGATCTAAGCGAAGGAAAGATAGGTATAGTATATAGACATTTCGCTCAGAGCTATCACGATAAAGCTCCTATTGAAATAAATGCTTCTCTGTGTGCAAGAGAATTATATGGACAAAATGTATATAAGAATTTTATAAGTAGAATATACAATATAAGTCCTACTAATAATGGTCTGGATCTAGCGCTTTTACCAGAGATAGTAGAATACTCTGTAAATAAAGCAAAAGAAGCTAAGCAAGAAGTTAGAAAAGATTTTGCGAAAGAAGAATTTATAAATTGCTTTAATAAAATGACTTATAATCAAGAATTTATAGATAACTCAAGTGATGCGATCACTGCTGGACTCGAAGGCACTCCTTACAGCTTAATAATCTATAAAGATAGAAATGAAAATATAGTCATTTCTAAAATATCTGGATTAAAAGAAGTCTCTTACTTTGAAAGGATTATAGATAAATTATTAAAAATTAAATAAGACTATATCCCTAGTTGAATTCGTAATTCCTCACTTGGCTCCCATGGCTCACTAAAATCGAGCTCTACTTGAGCTTCGCCAAGGTTTAAAGAGTTTACTTTTAATTCTACATCTTCTATTATCTTATCAGCAAAAGGACACATAATACTGGTCAAAGTCATGATGATTTTAATATATTCATATATCTTGAAATCTTCTAAATATTCCCCTATCTCTATCTTTTTTATAAGTCCTAAGTCTACAATACTTATCCCAAGCTCTGGATCAGATACGGATTTTAAAGATTCTAAGATTTTTTCTTTAATTTCTTCTTTTTGCATAAAATTATTTTACTAATGTTCCTTGATGAAAAATTATTTTTAATTTTTCATTATAATTTTTCCAAATAGAGCTTCGTAGTGATGAAACTATAGTTTTATTTTTTACATCTATTTTTTTAACTTTATAAGTCACTAAAAATATTTCTGATGATAATTCTTTTACTTTTAAATTAAAGGCTTTCCATTCAAAGTATTTTTGTCGAGGTAAATCTTTTAACACTTCTGCTTTAGTAATTGTAGTTCCATTAGAAGTAAACTCTATAAAATCATCTGATATTAAGTCATTCAATCTTCTTTTATCTTTTCTAACTTTTGGATCTAATAATTCTATTTCTAGATCTTTGACTTTTTTAATTAGTTTTTTATTCATATTTTTTATTCAAAATCAACTTTCCTTCTTTCATCTCGTATACTCTATCGAGAGTTATGAGATCTTCTAAATTTTCTCTATGAGATACAATACAAAATCCAGTACCCTCTTTTTTGAAATCATTTATGATTTTGAATACTTTTTGTATAGCAGTCTTGTCTACTCCACTATCTATCTCATCCATGAATACAAAGTTAGGCTTTAGAGCAAAAAGATGGAGCATTTCAGCTTGCTTTTTCTCACCACCAGAAAATCCAACATTAAGATCTCTCTTTAAAAATTCTTTACTGATCTCATATTTTTCACAAAAATTTTCTAACTCTTTATTAAATTCTAACACCGATAGATTATTCTTCTCAGATATATTTTTATAGCTTCTGTATAGAAATTGTAAAAGATTTACACCTTCTATTTCTGGCACATGCTGAAGTGATAAATAAAGTCCAGATTTTGCAATTTCAAAAGTTTTTAAATTTGAAAGATCTTTTTGATCTAAAAATATTTGTCCACTTTCTATCTCATAATTAGGATGCTTAAAAATAGCAGCCAAAAGAGAGGATTTTCCTGACCCATTCTTTCCTGTTAAAGCAATAGCTTCTCCACTAGAGACCTCAAAACTAGCTCCAGAGATTATCTCTTTCTCACTATCTATTATTTTTACTTTTAAATCTTTAATTTCTAATTTCATATTTATTTTATATTCTTTAAAGCGCTCTCAAGGCATTTGTAAGAAAGTAGCGCACAATTTGCTCTAGATGGAGATATTTTTACCCCTAAAAGATCATAAATCACTGCGGGAGTCCAAAGCTTCAAGTCTTGAACTGAAAGCTTATCATTTTTTATTTTTTCTGTCATCATACTCATTCCGGCTTGAGATATAGCGCAGCCATTACCACTCCAAGACACTTCCCTTACCTTTTCATTTTCTATATCAAGATAAAGCTCTGCCGAATCTCCACAATCTACATTTTCTCCATGGCCAATACAGCTACACACAGGAAAATCTTTCTCTATTTTATTTTTAGGATTTCTATAATGCTCCAATATATTCTCTTCGTACAAAAAGTCATTGTTCATAAATTTATTTCCCGAAAATTTCTTTTATTTTTTTAATTGCTTCTATCAAGCTATCAATATCTTTTTCTTCGTTATATACATGAAATGAAGCCCTGGTTAAGCCAGATGGCACATCAAAATAAGTCATGAGAGGTTCAGCACAATGATGTCCGACTCTGACAGAAATATTATAGCGAGAGAGTATATCAGCAATATCATGAGGATGAACTTCTTTATCGTTTACAAAAATCTGAAAAGATACTATTCCGACATTACTCTTAGCATCTCTCGCAAAAATATTCACTTTAAATTTTTCGTCTTCTAAAGATTTTAGATTTTTAGAAAGATAAGAGACTAGATTCTGAGTATGGTCTAGAGATATTTCTCTTATCCCTTCTAAGAATAGTACAGCCTCTCCAGCACCTATCACTCCGGCAATATTTGGAGTTCCAGCTTCAAAGACTTTGATATCACTTCTAGGCTTAAAATCTTCTTTCTCAACATGTGATACTATCCCGCCACCGACTATACTAGGATTCATATTTCTTGATAATTCTCTTTTTATAAATAACACTCCTACTCCAGTAGGCCCAAAAGCTTTATGGAAAGAAAAATATCCAGCATCTATATAATTTCTCATTTTACCCATATCTATACTCACATGTCCAAAAGCTGCAGTCATATCAGAAATTATAAAAACTTTAGGATTAATCTTTTTTATCTCATCGACCATCTTCTCAAGATCATTGATACCTCCTAGTACATTAGACACTAGCGATATAGATACTATCTTAGTCTTTTCTGACACTAGATTCCTAATCTCTTCTATATCTAATTCAAATTTATCATTAAGTTCTAAAAATTTTAATTTTAATTTTTTATTTCTAGCTAATTTTTGAAGTGGTAGTAGTGAGGAGTGATGTTCGGCAATACTCGTCAATATCTCATCTCCCTCATTTAAGAATTTATATTCGTCATCATGAAGAGATATCATGTCTATTAAGATATTGCTAGAGCTAGTAGCTCCGCTAGTCCAGATAAGATCTTCTTCGTCGCAATTGAGATAATCTGCCAAAATCTTTCTAGAATTATTGTATTCTTCTGTAGCCTTCAAAGATACTTTAGAGATAGCTCTATCTATATTACTTCGAAATCCAAAATAATATTCACTCATCTTTTCTACGACAGAGTCTGGCGTCAGAGAAGAAGCAGAAGAATCTAAATATATTAATTCTTCATTATTTTCTTTTCTATAATTCTCAAAAATTTTAAATTCTTTTTTTATATCTTGCATATTTATGAAATTAAAAATTCTCAAGCATTCCATGAATTATAATAGCTGTTTTCATATTTAAGTATTATACACTAATTATCTAAGAAATACACCCAAGGCTTTATTGGGGCGAAAAATAAAAAATTATACTAATAATTTTTTTATCTCTTCTATTGAAAATTTTACTTCTTTAGCAAAATTGAATCCCTTATTATCTGTTAAAGGAATCAGATGGACATGTACATGAGACACTTCTAACCCTTCTATTCCAATAAAGATTTTCTCAAAATTTAATTTGTCTTTTAATTTTTCTTCCAAAATCTTTGCTACCTTTTTAGCTGTTAGCATTAATTCTAAATATTTCTCCTCACTAAGATTAAAAATATAATCCTCCTCTTTTTCTTCCTCTTTGAATTTAGGAACAACTAAAGTGTGTCCATCTCGTACAGGATTGATATCAAGAAAAGCAATAAAATTCTCATCTTCATAAAAGATATCAGCCGGAATTTCTCTGTTTATAATTCTAGTAAAAATAGAAGACATATTTTGTGCGCCGGGCAAGATTTGAACTTGCGTAGCCCGAAGGGCGACAGATTTACAGTCTGTTGTAATTGACCACTCTACCACCGACGCATACCAAAAAATCAATTTAAATATAAATATTTTAATTAATTTCTTAGTTCTGAAATTATATCATAAAATTAAAATAAAACAAAAAGACCGGCTTTCGCCTGGTCTTATTTAATTAGTCGCTCTCTTTCAGTTTTTCTTGGGAAGAAGAGATTTTAGAAAAGAAAAAATAGTCTTTTTGTCTAATTCTGAAAACTTTTTTTCATCAGAAAACTGAGGGAGATCAGAAAGTTTTTTCCCTAAAGCTTTCTGTACTTCTTCTATTTTCTGCCTATACTTCTTTGGATGATGCTCTAAATGTGAGAAATATTTTTCCAAAAGCATTGGAGCATATCTTTCTTTTATCTCTTTAGAATAAAGACTAAAAAATAATTCCTCAAAAACATGTAAATGTTCATAAAGAAAAGTCTTTCTTTCTCCTCTTCCAAAAACGAGTTTATCGATAAAAAAAACTAGATACTTATCTTTGTCTTGCGACTTTTTAATATCTTTAAAAAGCATAAGAGTCCTAGACTTAAAAAGCTCTGGGAACCCTCTTTCGAGATAAGTCTCTAGCATTGCCGAACGAACTTTGTTCATCTTAAAAATTTTTTTAAAATTAAAAAATAAATTGCCTAGTCCAGTATAACATAAAAATAAATATTAGTCAAAGAAATTATTATTTCCAGTTATTATTTTTTAAGAACTCTTTTAAGATATTGTCCAGTATAAGACTCCTTCACATTAGCAATATATTCTGGAGTGCCTTGAGCTATAATCTTTCCTCCATTAACACCGCCTTCTGGGCCAATATCAATAACATGATCTGCGCTTTTTACTATATCTAAATTATGTTCTATTAATACTATTGTATTGCCATGATCGACTAATTTATTCAAAATGTGAAGAAGCTTTTTCACATCTTCGTAATGAAGACCGATAGAAGGCTCATCAAGAAGATAAACAGTCTTCTCTGTGTGCTTACGATAAAGCTCACTAGAGATCTTAACTCTCTGCGCTTCACCCCCTGAGAGTGTAGTAGCGCTTTGGCCAAGCTCGAGATATCCAAGACCTACATCAGAAAGACTCTTTACTCTATCATACACAGCAGGTATATCTACAAAAAATTTTAAAGCTTCTTCAACTGTCATTTTTAAAATATCATAAATATTTTTATTTTTATATTTTACTTCTAATGTCTCTTTCATAAATCTCTTCCCATTACACACATCACAAGTCACATATACAGTCGGCAAGAAATGCATCTCTACAGCTATCTCTCCATTTCCTTCACAAGCTTCACATCTACCACCCTTTCTATTAAAAGAAAATCTTGAGTGAGTCCACCCTCTTATTCTCGCCTCTTCTGTATTAGCAAACAATTCTCTTATCGGAGTCCATGCTCCAGTATATGTTGCTGGATTACTTCTTGGAGTACGGCCAATTGGTGATTGGTCAATCATCACCACACGAGAAATATATTCTGTCCCGCTAATATCTTCACAATTATAAACTTTAGCAGTACGATATTTTCTCTCGAGTCTAGCTAATAGATTTTTATAGAGAATCTCATACATGAAGCTACTCTTACCAGATCCTGATACACCAGTCACCACATTGAATTTTCCAAGAGGTACCTTCACATTCATATTTTTAATGTTGAACACATTTCCATTTTTAATAGATATGTGGGCACCATTACCTTCTCGTCTTTTTTTAGGAACTTCTATATTCTCTTCGCCTCGCAGATACGCTAGAGTTAATGATTTTGATTTATTTGTCTTAGCTGTCAATAAATCTTCTAGATAGTCTGCGACTATTATCTCTCCTCCATGAACTCCTGCTTTTGGACCTATATCAACTATATAGTCACTCGCAAATATAGTATCTTCATCATGCTCCACAACTATAATAGTATTACCCATATTACGAAGTTGTGTGAGGGTTTTTATAAGTCTATCATTATCTCTCTGATGAAGACCGATGGTTGGCTCATCAAGCACATATAGTGCTCCGACTAACTTGCTACCTAATTGTGATGCAAGACGAATTCTCTGTGCTTCTCCTCCAGAGAGTGTATCGGCTTTTCTATTGAGAGCAAGATAATTGAGCCCCACATTAAGCATGAATTCGAGTCTAGACTCTATCTCTTTTAGGACAACATTAGTTATCTCTAATTCTTTTTTAGTAAAAATATTTTGCAACTTTTCAAAATATTTTTTTGCATCTTCAATGGATAGATTAGTGACATCTACTATATTTATTCTATCTTCTTTCTTATTTCCTAGAAATACATTAAGCGCCTCTTTACGCAACCTCTTACCTTTACAATCTGGACACTCATCTAAAGCTCCAAAATATTTTGTGCCGAGCCCATTACAAGTAGTACATGCTCCATATGGAGAGTTAAAAGAAAATAATCGAGGCTCTATCTCTGGAAATGAAAATCCACAATTAGAACAAGCAAACTTATTACTCATAATAAATTTTTCTTTTTCACCTTTCTCATTAGTCATTTCTATCTCTACTAGTCCGTCTGCTTCATGAAGGGCTCTCTCTATAGACTCAGAAAGTCTAACTAGTGAATCTTTTTTGGAAGCTAGAAGCTTTAATTCATCTATCAATATAAAATCAACAACAAAAGAAATATCATGCTTTTTGGTTTTTGATAGCTCTATCCTTTCTCTTAAATTGTATTTATTTCCATCTATGATTACTTCTTTATATCCTTTGCCGAGCATATCATAGAGCATTTGATAATACTCGCCTTTTCTACCGCGGACCACAGGAGCTAATATTCTTACTCCTAGATCTGAAAACTTTATTCCTTGAATACTCTTCACTTCTTTCTCGAATTTGCGATAATCAATCTTTTTTACTTTTTCCAAAATAAAATTAATTATTTCTTCATTAGATAATTTCTCTATCTTTTGACCACACTCAGTGCAATAAGGTTTGCCAACTCTAGCATAGAGTACACGAAGATAATCATATATCTCTGTAATAGTAGCTACTGTACTTCTCGGATTCCTGCCTGCGCTCTTTTGATCAATAGAAATAGCTGGCGAAAGACCGACTATCTCATCTACATCAGGCTTTTGCATCTGATTTAGGAACTGCCGTGCATACGCTGAGAGACTCTCAACATATCTTCTTTGTCCTTCTGCAAAAATAGTATCGAATGCTAATGAGCTCTTTCCACTACCAGATAGACCAGTCATCACTATCATCTTGTGACGTGGCATCTCTACAGTAACATTTTTTAAATTATGAGTTCTCGCACCACGAACAATAATCTTATCAAGATCTTTCTGTTCTTTTCCTTGTCCTGCTACAGCTTTAGCGGAGGAGGATTTAGATTTTACTTCTTTTTCTGAATTTTTTGACATTCTATTATCATAACATTTTTGTCTATATTTTTGAAGACTAATGTAGTACTATCTTCTTCAATAAAATTAGAATTTGACAAATATATAAATATATTATAAACTACATACAGTAAACAATTATTCTTTAAAATAAAACAAATTAATAATGAAACTAGGAAAACTTTTTACACTATTTAAAAAGATCTTTTCTAAATTGGTGTTCCATTCTTATAAAGGAAAAATCTTTAATAGTGCGTCAGAAAGAAAAAAGCTTTTTGATTTACTATCTCCATTAGGAGTATTCCCAATCAATTATGAACTTTCTGAATCCACTATAAACGAACTCAGGCATGCTATTACATTATCAATAATGAAATATAATCATAAAACAATATATTTACTTATTGATTCTGGTGGTGGTGGAATTAACACAACATTTAAATTTTATGATTTTCTGAAAGGTTTAAATTCTGTAAAAATTGTGGGCATAGTAAATGGAAAATGTATGTCTGCTGCAATACTAATTCTTGCTGCTTGTCATAAGAGATTATCTTTCGAACATAGCTCCTTTTTGTTACATGGAATAAGAAAAGAAAAAGTCTCCATAAGCAGCTTATCAAAAAATCTTGATGAAATATTTGCAAAAGAAAAAGAAAGCTTTAAAGAAATGTTTTCTTTTTATGATTCTACTATTCTTTCTAGCTTCCCTATTTCAGCACATGATTATCATGAATTTTCACATGACGGGAATGAATTTGAAAGACTTTTCCATAGCAAAAAAGCATTGGAGCTTGGTATTATAGATGAAATAATTCAAAAATTTCCTTTTTAGAAATCCAAAATCCCTTCGCGTGGTGCGAAGGGATTTTTTCTTTGGTCAAATTTTATTGATCAAATATATTTAATAAATTAAAAAATATTACTTTGTCTCGAGACTTCTAAAAATATCTTTAGCTAGATTTTGAGATACTTCATCAGTCGCTTTTACATTTTCTACTATAGCGAGCCAAGTCTCTCCTCCTTCATTCTTCACAGACTTTAGATAATATTCAGTATTTGAACTTTCATCTAATACATACTTCATATCAGAAGCTTCTTCGCCTGTAAACTCTAGACTCTGAACTTTAAGAGTTGTAGATGCTGCACCTAAAACTTCTTTGATATAATCTTCTACTGTATATCCCCTTCCCCCTTCATAAGTAAAGTAAAGAGTTACAAAATTATTTTTTTCTACATCAAAAGCTTTGAACCAATTCATTTGCTTTCCTGTACCTCTCTCTACCTTCATATCTTTTGGATATAAAAAGGAGAGATTAAGTATCCACTTTCCTTCAAAGACAGCTTCTACTTTATCTTCGAATTTAATATAGTCGGACTCATTGGCTAGATCTACCTTCTCTAAAAGAGAAGATTCTGAGTCTTTAGATTTTGAGGACTTTAATGAAAAACCTTTATAATTGTCGAGAACTCTCCAAAGAGCCAAGATTACAACTATTAAAATAAGTATAATAATTATTAATTTTCTATTCTTTTTGTAAAATGATTTCATATTTGTATTTAATAAATAAAATTATTTATTGCTTTTAAGTTTAGCATATTTAAGAAAAATCTAGTATTTACAAGCTTATTAAAGATGGTATTCTATTTTTTAGTATTTTTATTTTTTAAGTATTTAATCTCATCTCGTAGTATAGCCGCCGTCTCAAAATCTAGCACTTTTACTGCTTCTGCCATTTGTTTTTCTTTTAATTTAATTAATTTATTTGGATTCTTTTCAAATAATTTTCTATCTGTAGATAATTCTAATTCTACACTTTTTTCATGATCTTTTTTGAGAGCTTCTGTGATATCGTGAATATTTTTTGAAATAGTCTTGGGAGTAATATTGTGCTTTTTATTATAAGCTAGCTGAGTAGTCCTTCTTCTTTCTGTCTCACCTATCGCTCTCTCCATTGAGCCAGTCATCCTATCGGCATAAAGAATTACTCTCCCGTCTACATTTCTTGCTGCTCTTCCTATAGTCTGAATAAGAGAAGTCTCACTTCTTAGGAATCCTTCTTTGTCGGCATCTAGAATGCCTATCAATGATACTTCTGGAAGATCTAGACCTTCTCTTAAAAGATTTACTCCGACAAGACAGTCAAATTCTCCTTTTCGGAGTCTAGTCAAAATCTCTATTCTTTGTAGTGTCTCTACATCACTATGAAGATATTCTGCTTTTATCTTTCTCTCTCTTAGATATTCCGCTAGACTCTCAGCCATTTTTTTGGTCAAAGTTGTAGCCAAGACTCTTCTGCCAGCTTTTATTTCTTTTTCTGCTTCTTTTATAAAATCAAAAATTTGCCCAAGATACTTTCCTTTTTCTATGACTGGCTTTACCTCTAATTTTGGATCTATTAGACCTGTTGGGCGAATTATCTGCTCTATTATCTCATTAGAATTATTTCTCTCATATTCTGCTGGAGTTGCAGATACATATATTACATCGTTTATTTTTTTCTCAAATTCGTCATACTTAAGCGGTCTATTATCTTTTGCAGAAGGTAGACGAAATCCAAAATCTACCAAAGTCTGCTTCCGAGCTTGATCGCCGTTATACATAGCTCTAAGTTGTGGAAGAGTCACATGACTTTCATCTATCACAGTTAAAAAGTCTCTACCATTTGCAGAAAAATATTCGAGTAAAGTATCTGGCGCTTCACCTTCCTTTTTATTTGAAAAATGTCTACTATAATTCTCTATTCCAGAGCAATAGCCGAACTCTTTTATGCTAGCAAGATCATATTGAGTCCTTCTTTTTAATCTTTCTATTTCTAGTAATTTATTATTTCCATTTTTTGTTTCTTTTTCTAATTCCTTTATTCTTAATTTAAGTTCTGCTTGTATAGACTTTATAGCTCTATCTTGAGCAATCTTGTCTGAAATAAAATGCTTTGCTGGGAATATAAAATAATCTTGTACCTCTTCTATCTCCCTCATTGATACTGGATCTGTCACTACGAGTCTATCTATAACTCCATTCTGAATATCAATCTGTAACATGAGTGTATCACTCATAGGCATGATATCTATCCTATTACCGATAGTCCTGAATGTACCACTTGATAGATCGGCATTTGTCCTCTCATAATGTATCTCCACAAACATTTTCATCAGATCTACTTTTGATATTCTCTGACCTACATAAAGCCTCTTATTAACTTTTTCATATTCTACTGGACTACCAAGTCCATATATACAAGATACAGAAGCAACTATTATCACATCGTCACGAGTGAGTAGAGATTGAGTACTAGCATGTCTTAGCCTATCTATCTCTTCATTTATCTGAGCATCTTTTTCAATATATGTATCTGTCATGGGTATGTATGCCTCTGGCTGATAATAATCATAATAAGATACAAAATAATGCACTGTATTTTCTGGGAAAAAGGTCTTGAATTCTTGAGCGAGTTGAGCAGCGAGAGTTTTATTGTGAGCAATAACTAAAGTAGGCTTTTGAATTTTCTCTATCACATTCGCAATAGTAAAAGTCTTTCCAGTACCTGTAGCGCCTAGTAGAGTTAGTTTTTTCTTGTTATTCGTGGCGTTACGCGAAGAATGATTATTCTCTAGACTTTTTACCAATTCTAATATAGCCTTTGGCTGATCACCTGCTGGCTTCATATTTGAGACTATTTTAAATTTATTGGATTTATTTATCATTACTAAATGATATCAAAAAAAGACAAATAAAAAAAGAAGATGAGCTCCTTGAACAATTCTAAGACAAAATCAACCTTAAAAATATTTAAAAGTTAATCAATAAGAACAATTTAACTAATTAACACTATTCTTTTGTGGATTAAAAGTCAATCTCTATAAAATCTTTTCTTTTTTAGACCTTAGACCCACCTTCATCAAAGGATGATTTTTAGCTATTTCTAATTGGCGAAAATGTTCTTTTTCTAAATCTATTTTATAGTGAACTGCTATTCTTATAATCAAATACAAAATATCAGAAAGTTCATCTGCTATCTTTTCTTTTGATCCCCTATAATCTTCAAATATCATCCCCTGCTTTACATAAGACTCTATTTTTTCTTTTGTCATTTTTATAGGTTTTTTATATCTGCCTTTCATATAATACCCTTCTTCTGTCATAATATTTTTTGCCAGATCTCCAACTTGCTTTGTTAGCTCTATCATAGCCCCTTCCACGCCCCATTTTCTTTTCTCGACTTTTTGAAATCTGTTTACTACCCGTAAAGTCTCCACGACCAACTCTCTAAAGGTTCTTTCTTTTTTCATATATTTATATAGATTAAATTATTTTAATAATATATCATTATTTTTTATATCTCTCTAAAACCTCTTTTTTAAACTCAAAAAATCTATCTTCTATTATAGACTGTCTAATATCTTTTACTAGATGAACTATAAAATGAAGATTGTGTATGGAGGCAATCGTAGCGGCAATCATCTCTTTACTTCTAAATAGGTGTGCCAAGTATGACTTAGTATAATTGTGAGCGTAGCATGACGGATCATCACATGCAGGACTCATATCATTTTTGTATTTACTATTGAAAATATTTATTCTGCCATCTCTAGTATAAAGACTACCATTTCTTGCGAGTCTGGTAGGAGATACACAATCAAAAGTATCTATACCATTCTCTACTCCATAAAATAAATCCTCTATCTCACCTATTCCTAAAAAGTGGCGCGGCTTTTCTTCTGGAAGACTTTCATTTGTGATCTTCAATATCTTTGTCATATCTTCTTTTGTAAAGCTACCTCCAATTCCAAATCCATCAAAATACTTTTCCTCTTCTTTTCCGTCTTTATTTTTAATTTTTATATACATTTCTCCAAGTGTCTTGGCGGACTCTTTTCGCAGATCTTCATATGCTCCACCCTGCACTACTGCATAAAGTGCTTGCATTTCCCCTGTTGCACTACTAGCACCTAATTTGTGATGATGCTCCAGACTCCTTCTCGCCCATCTATGTGTTCTTTCTAACGCTTCTATTTGATAATCTTTATTTGCAAATGGACTGGTGCATTCATCAAATGCAAAAAATATATCGGCTCCGAGATCGTGCTGAATCTCCATTGATTTTTCTGGTGTAAAAAAATGCTTACTTCCATCAAATACACTCCTAAACTCTACTCCATTTTCAGAAATTTTTACAAGAGATTGTGGCTTAGAAAGATTTAAATTATCTTGAAAATTTTTTTGTGAATTAAGGTTTAAACTCGAAAGAAAAGTTTTGATTTTTTTAATAAAATTATTTTTTTTGTGAGTATTTTTCTTTTCTAAATTCTTTTCAATATTTTGATTTGACAAATCTTCACGAGTTGCTATCTTTGATACCCCTACCCCCATTGCAGAACCAAGAGAAAATACTTGAAAGCCTCCACTATCTGTAAAAGTTGGCCCATTGTAATTCATCATATTTGCAAAGCCTCCATGGTCTTTTACTATTTCACTTCCTGGCTCTAGATAAAGATGATAGGTATTTGCAAGTACCGCATCACTTCCTACATATTTCACAAAATCTTCAGGTAAAATACTTTTTACTGTCGCCTTAGTCCCTACAGGAATAAAAGCTGGAGTTTCTATATCTCCATGAGATGTGTGTATAACACCCGCTCTCGCAAGTGGCGCTTCACTGGACTTTTTAATTATTTCAAAACTAAATTTAGACATGTGTGCTTGTAAATTAATAATTAAATTTATAATATCATAAAAACTCTTGATTTTAAAGGATTATTTTAATTAAAATGTTTTTCTTAAATTTTACCTTGACAAATCTCTCTCTCTGCTAGACTTTCTAATAGATTTTTAGAGTAGTCAATACTAACAAAATTCGTTCTAAACAATTTCTTAAATAAAAAAACAAAAAGATGAAAACTTTAAAGAAACAAATTTTTTTGTTCACAGTATTGCTTTTATTTTTCGAATCCTTAAGCTTTTTATTTACAGGTTTGATATCTTGGAATTTACAGCCTACTAATTGGACATCTCTTGGAATGGTGTCATTTATTGTGCTATCAATAACGAGCATTGTCACCTCTGGAATATTAGCAGGAACGGAAGAAAAATAATCAAAAAAACATGGAGAAGTCCATGTTTTTTTATAAACTTATCATTTCTTCAGCTTTAGAGATTATATTCTGAGAAGATAAATCATCTTCCAATCCAAGCCTTTCTACTTTCACATGTAGCTCCTTACCTTTTTCTGAAACTATCTCAGAAATCAAAGAACCGAGACCACCAATTTTAGAATGCTCTTCTACTGTAAGAATATTCTTATTATGTTCTGCGAAATTCTGAATAAATATTTTAATTTTCTGATTAGTATATTCATTGTTTGATGATATCAAAGACATATTAAGAACTGTCACTTTATAATTTCTATTTTCTAATTCTTTAGCTGCTAAAATAGCATTATATAAAACTGGACCACAAGCTATAATAGCTATAGAAAAAGCTGAATCTATATTCTTAGATATATATACTATTTCGGGTAATGGACTCCACTCTTTTAGATTACCGTCTTTTTCAAAAAACTCTCTACTAAATATTTCTGGAAAGACAGAATCATTTAGTCTAAAATAAGAGAAATTATTGTTCTGATTTTTAAACAAACCTTTCTCATTAACTTTCAATAAATATTCTGCTTCATTAGCATCTGCTGGAATAAATATATTAATCTTTCCAAGATTACGCATTAAAGCTATATCATTGCCAATTTCTTTATTAGAAACAAAAACTAAAGATTCTGATATATTTTTCTTATGGAGATTTGGAGTGAGCATATTTAAGATGATTACACTAATACTTTCTTTAAGATATTTCTTCTGTAAATACACTAAACCAGAATAGATTTTTATAAAATTATATTTAAGACTATCATAAATATTTTTAAAATCACTATTAAAAGCCTCGTTTAAAATAAACACCTTTTTTTCTTCTTCTTGAGATATGGTAGATGCTATGTGGACAATGTCTTCTGCTGGAAATAAATATTTATCGTCACTTATAGACTCTTCTTTGGTATCGACTTTTATTATTTTATTTCTCTCTCTATCAAAATTCATAAGAGTAGATAGCGCTCTTTCTATTTGATTACTTTTTTGTTTGTCATCTTCTAAAAATAGATTGGGACTCAGCATATATTTAATTTATGTTTGCTAATATTACACTAGACTTTTCAAGCTTTTTAGCATAAGTTATCGCGTCACATACAGAGACTACACTACCAGCATTAATAACTAGAGTGTCGAAGCCGAGATTAATCAGCTTACCATTTAATTTATTTTCTTTATTTATGGCTTCATTGCTAGACTTAGTATAAGCTATTAAGATGATTCTGTTCATTTTATTCTTTAAAATAAATTCTAAAGAAGAAAAATTAGATAATATATCTAACTCACTAAGAATTATAAAATAATATTTTGGGTGGCGATCATTCATGTCTCTAGCAACTATATAATCACCCATGGCTTCGCTTAAAGTATTACCTCTTTCATTAAAATTATTATCTATTAAATATTTTGTTAAATCGTTAAAATCAGTATATCCAGCGTGGACTTCTACAATATTCTTAACGATATTAGAATAATTATTAAGACAAAATACTTGATCTCTATTTTTCCAAAGCTTATTTTTAGGATCATGATTAAGAGATTTGAAATATAAACCAGCTAATATAGGAGTCAATGATCTAAGATTGCGAGAAAATTCTATTCCAAGACTAGCAAAATTACTGTCTATAGAGATATTTACATCATCTACAACTCTGTTTAAAGCTTCGATCTCTTCTTCTGATAAGGTCTTCATATCATATATGATTATATCATAAAAGAAAGAGGAGGAATTATGCTAAAGATTTAAAATTAGAGATAAATTTAGACTCATCTAATTCTTTAATAAGATAAGAACCTACTACTACAGCATCTGCTCCCACCCGATTAATATTTGATATATTTTCATTATTAACCCCACCATCTAATTGAATATATATAGTGTCTTGAAAATTGGACTTGAATCCCCTTATTAGATCTATCGCCCTTTTTTCAAATTCTTGCCCCTGAATACCTATGTTATTTATACCCATAATCTGTAAATCTATTTTAGGATTTTCTTCTAAAAAATGAATTATTTCTTCCTTATAAGTCTCTAAGAAATCTATCTTTGCACATATAGATAGCTTTATAAAATTCCGACTCGCTTCTGCAATAATTATTTTAAGATCGAGGGAAAAAAGTATATCATCGACGTGAACCACTACCAACTTAGGATTTATGGAAAGTAGCTCTAAAAATCTATCTTTTATATCACTCGACATTAAATGATACTCTATATCAAAATAATTTTTACAAGAATTAATAAAGTCAATTTCTAGCGTTGATCGTCCGCTTGGAATCCATGTCTTACTCTCTACAAATACTCCATCACAAATATCTATCTGAACCAGATTAAAATTGAGAGCATATTTCTTTTTTATATTTATTAAAAATGTAAGTTTTTCTTGCACCCCTTTAAAATCATTTTCCAAAATTGCTGGTATTATATTCATAATATATGCTGATTAGTTATCTTCTACTATCTTTCGCATATCTGCTAACATATCAAGCTCAGCCAATTCTTCTTTTGAGACTTTCGTGTCTATATTTGCTTCTATATTATCTATCTCTTCTACTCTTCTCTCGTGCCTTGTCTCTTTTCCATTATCTTTTTCAATAAATTTCGTAAATAGAAAAGTGCGAATCGCTTCTTTTGTAAAATTCTCACTTACAAATCTAGCTCCGATTGATAATATATTTGCATTATTGTGCTCTCGAAGGAGCTTAACCAATTCTATATTTTCACTATTTATAACACCAGCCCTAATACCTTTATATTTATCAGCAACCATCGCTTCTCCTTCTCCAGACCCGCCAAATACTATAGCGAAATTATTTTTCTCTCCTGCGTATATGTCCCCTGATAAAGCCCCGGCGCAAACTGAAATGAATTTTGGATAATCGTCTCCTTCTTCGTATTTATAAGCACCAAAATCTATGATATCTATATTTGATATTACTTGCCCATTCTTTTCTAGCTGTCTTTGTATCTCATCTTTCTCTATCTCTAAAAATAGCTTTATATTTTCCTTCATCTCAAAACCAGCATGATCTGTAGCTAAATAAATTTTCATATAGATTCATTATACTATACTTTATGAAAACATTATCTAATAGCTACTATTTCTACATATTTTTCCATAATTTCTTTAAATTCTTGCATTTCTTTTTCAGAATAAGCTGTCTTATTCACAAACTCTGGATTATTTAATTCTTTTTTTGGTTCAAATCTTTGTAAGAAATATCTTTTGGAACCTTTTATCATTTCTCCTATTTTTTGAAAATCTTCTTTTTTTAACTGATCAGCTACAACTGTAGTACGAAATTCGTAATCAAAATTTTTATTTAAATTAGCATAATTTTTAATAATATTTATACTTTCCAGAATATTTTTTACATCAAATTTTGAATTGGTTATTTCTTGATACCTACCCATATGTCCCTTTATGTCCATAGCTATATAATCTACATTATTTTCTCTTAAAATTTCACTTAAAAATACAGAATTACTTCCTTGTGTATCGAGCTTGATTAAAAAACCTAGATCTTTAATCTTTTTTATAAAAAGATTAAGATCTTTATGGACTGTGGGCTCTCCACCTGTTATAACTACAGCATCTAAAAAATTCTTTCTCTCTTTAAGAAAATTAAAAAAAACTTCTTCTTGTAATAGGTTATCAGTGAATCGCTCATGAATTACAAGGTCTGGATTATAGCAAAAATCGCAACGAAAATTACAACCAAGAGTAAAAACTATGCAAGCTATTTTACCTGGATAATCTATAAGAGTATTTTTTTGGAGACCAGCTAATATCATTTTAATTAATGTTTTACTATTGCTTCAGTAGAAAACATCTTTCTTTTTGTAAATTCATTTTTCTTAGCATCATTCCAAAGATGGACCGGTCTCAAAAAGCCTACGACTCTACTATAAACTTCACAATCTTTTTTACAAGTATTACAAATCTTATGCTCTCCGGATAAATATCCACAACTATCACAGACGGAAAATGTGGGTGTGATACTAAAATATGGAAGACGATAATTTGTGCAGATCCTTTTTACAAGATTAGCAACCACTTGAGAATCATGGATCTGCTCACCCAAAAAAAGATGTATGACTGTACCGCCTGTATATAGGGTTTGAAGTTTATCTTGAAGATTAAGACTTAAAAATATATCGTCGGTATAAAATACTGGAAGCTGAGAAGAGTTTGAGTAAAATGGTATTCCATCATTTTGAGATGCGGTCTTTATCAAAGGATAAAGTTCTGTGTCTTTCTTAGCTAATCTGTAAGTAACCCCTTCTGCTGGAGTAGCTTCTAGATTGTAGAGATTACCAGTCTCTTCTTGAAAATCTACCAAAATCTCTCGCATAAAAGTCAAGATTTCTTCCGCGAAGAGATTTCCTCTTTCTGTACCAATATCAACACCTAACAAATTTTCTGCAGCCTCATTAAGACCAATGAGCCCTATTGTAGAAAAATGATTAACCCAATATTTTCCAAAATTATTTTTTATATTTCTTAGGTAGAATTTTGTATATGGATAAAGATTTTTGTCAGTAAAATCTTCTATAACTTTTCTTTTTATCTCTAGGCTTTCTTTTGCTAGACACATCATATCTTTAAGTCTAGATTTAAATTCTTCTTTATCTCTAGATAGATAGCCGAGTCGTGGCATATTTATTGTTACCACTCCTATACTGCCAGTCAAAGCATTGGCACCAAATAATCCTCCCCCTCTCCTAGTAAGCTCATTAAGATCGAGTCTTAACCTACAACACATACTTCGAGCGTCTTCGGGCTTCATATCTGAATTCATAAAATTAGAAAAATAAGGAACTCCATATTTAGCAGTTATATCCCAAAGACCTTTTAAATTTGCATTTTCAAAATCAAAATCTTTTGTAATATTTACTGTTGGAATAGGAAAAGAAAACACTCTTCCAGAAGCATCTCCTTTTGCCATCACTTCAAAAAATGCTTTATTAAAAATGTTCATTTCATCTTGAAAATCAGAATATGTCTTGTCTTGTATTTTGCCTCCAATTATTACCGGTGTGTCTTTAAAATTAGGAGAAACTAATAAATCTAAAGTAATATTAGAAAAAGGAGTCTGAAATCCAACTCTAGTCGGAACGTTCATGTTAAAAATAAATTCTTGCAAAGATTGCTTTACCTCTTCGTAATTTAATTTGTCATATCTTATAAATGGAGCGAGTAAAGTATCAAAATTAGATAAGGCTTGAGCTCCCGCAGCTTCTCCTTGCATGGTGTAAATAAAATTCACCACCTGACCGAGTGCGGTACGAAAATGTTTTGGAGGAAGAGAAGAGACTTTTCCAGGCACCCCATGAAATCCTTCACACAGGAGATCAAAAAGATCCCAGCCAACACAATAAATAGCAAGAGTATTGAGATCGTGAAGATGAAAGTCAGCATTAAGATGCGCATCTCTTATCTCTTTTGGATAAAGATTATTGAGCCAATATGTTCTACTTATCTCAGAAGCAATGTGATTATTGAGACCTTGGAGAGAATAATCCATGTTGCTATTTTCTTTAACAAGCCAATTATTCTTAGAAGTATATTGATCTATAAGATCTATACTATTCTGAGCATTCATTTCGCGTAATATGCGATGCTGATCTCTGTATAATATATATGCTCTAGCTGTCTTTTTGTATTTAGAGCTCATAAGCACATCTTCCACCACATCCTGCACTTCTTCTATGCTAAAAGTTTTTTTATTTCTCTCTAATAAATTTAGAATAACTTTCTGAGCTAGAAATGCTGCTTTTTTTTCATTATATTCTCCTGTAGCACTTCCAGCTTTTTGTATTGCAATATTTATTTTTTCTTGGGAAAACTTTTGCCTTCTTCCATCTCTTTTTTTAACAAAAAAAGTTTCAGTATTAATATTTATTTTATTAAGATTATTTCTAGATTTATTTTTAGAGTTTTTTTGAGGCATAGATTTAATTATTTATTAGAGAAAAATAAAAAACATAACACAATTATAAAAAATTAAAAAACGCCCACTCGTTTTTCTAGTCTCATTCTAACACGCTTTTAAAAAGGCTATTCAAAAATAATAAAAAGCTCTTCTAAATCAATAAAATCTTATCCACAGGGATTGACGCTAAAAGCGTATTATTTTAGATTATCTTTGCGACTTTTATCACATGCTCTACGAGAGTATTTGTATAGCCGATCTCATTATCATACCAAGCGAGAACTTTCACAAGATTTCCATCTACAACTTTTGTCATCTTTAGATCCGCAATACTTGCAAATTTTAATCCTAAGATATCTGCACTTACCAACTCTTCGTTGCTCACAGCAAAAATATTTTTCCATCTGTCTGTATGGGATGCGTTCTCTAAAATTCTATTTATTTCTTCTGCAGTAGTATTTCTCTTTGCAATAAAAGTTATGTCTGCTATAGATCCTGCTACACTAGGCACTCTTATAGATATACCATCAAATAATCCCTCCAATTTTGTAAAAGCTTTTGTGACAGCAATGGCTGCACCAGTTGTAGAAGGCACAATATTCTGCGCACCAGCTCTACCTTCCCGCCAATCTTTTTTATTAGGACCATCTACCATAGACTGAGATGCTGTATAAGAATGCACAGTATTGAGTATCGCCTTTTCTATACCGATAGCTTCATCAAGTATAGCTATCACTGGTGAAGCAGAATTAGTCGTACAAGACGCATTACTTGTGATATCTGACTCTTTTAATTTTTCTTCATTGAGACCCATGAGCACAGTCTCTGATCTATACATGCTATTCTTATCATCCTTAGCTGGAGCTGATATCACCACTTTTTTTGCGCCACTCTCAATATGGAAATGTGACTTATCAGCGGAGACAAATAACCCTGTGCACTCTACTACAATATCAACACCTAAATTTTTCCAAACTTTATTTTGAATAAAATCATTGCTGTCTTTTACAGAGATAAATCTTATTTTCTTTTTAGCGCCTGCCACCGTTTCTGTTTCCAAATATTTTTCTTGTTCGCTTACAATTTTACTTTCGACTTTTTTAAAAATTTTCTGTCTATAAACTGAATCATGATTAAGCAAATAGATCATATTATCTAGATCTCCCAGATCATTAATAGCTACAATATCTATATTTTTCATTGCTTCAGGGTTAGTAAGAGCGAGCTTCAAAAAAGCTCTGCCTATTCTTCCAAATCCATTAATAGCAACTTTTTTCATGAGTAAATTAAAAAATTATTGAGTATATACTCCAATATAAAAATTCTTTAACATTCCTTCAATCTTCTTATTTCCACCATGTTGGCTACTAAATAAATCATTTCCATTTTTTCCGCAGATGGCTAATATCTGTTCTCTTCCTCCTGGGTGCTTATCTACATAGCTAGTCAGATCATATACATTACCAAAAATATTAGACCAACAACTACTTGCTGAATTATGACTACTTAGGTCAGATAAGGAAAAACTTTTTACTTCTGAGCCAACATTTGAGCTAGATGTGGAGATGTTATTATACAATTTCTCAGTATCATATTGCTGATATTCTGTATCAGTATATTCATAAGAATCTATCTCTTCTCTTCTATTAAAGAAGAAAGCTAACAATATAATTACTAATAAAGTAAGTATTAACAAAATTTTCTTTTTCATATTTTTATATATTATCTATATATAAAATAATAACATGAATTTATATAAATAAAATTAAAAATTAAAACTTTCTTAAAAAAGATATATTTCTATTAAATTCTATATCCACATCTTCAATTAGGGGTACTTTTTTGCCAGGATTAAATATATTATTAGGATCAAAAATAGCTTTTACTTTTTTAAAAAGACTAAGCATTTCTTCATCATACATATAATTCAAAAATGGGGTGCGTATTAATCCATCATTATGCTCTGCTGTAATAGAGCCTTTATAGTTCTTTACTAGACTATATATTTCATGACTTGCGTCTTTGATAATTTTAATATTTTTTATTTTATTTTCTTCAGTTTCAAAATTCATCAAAGGGATAATATGTATATTACCCTCTCCTACATGTCCAGCTATAGTATAAAATAATTTATATTTTTCTAAAATCGGCACAAGCTCTGATAAAAACAATGACAAATCCTCTCCTTTAACAGCAATATCATCTACAAAAGGAGCCGTATGAAGACCATTTACTTTATTTCTTAAAAGATTAAAACTTTCTCTACGCATGATCCAATATTTCTCGGCCTCTATCTCCGTCTTTACTATCTCTGTAGAGACTTTACTTACTGTTCGCCTTATATCTTTTTCACACTTGTTTACAATATCGTAAAGTAGAATATCATCATCGCCTTCGAATTCGGCTAAAAGTACTAACTTAGGAATACCAAATCTCAAAAGTAAAAAGGCTTCTTTCCAAAAAGAAAAAATAAGTCTAAAAAGATTTACCTTTTGCCCTTTGTTTTTCTTATGTATAAATATATTTCTTATAAGTAAAGGGAAAAATTTCATCGAGACTTTAAAAGTGTGCTCATCATAACTCTCAAAGCTGGAAGGCTTATAGTTCATGACTATATCTCTCGCTACTTTAATATCAGTCAAATCTTTTAAAAAAATTAATAATAATTTAGAATGTTTTTCTACCTTCTCTAAAGAGAGATGTATCTTAGAGACCAGCGCTAAAGTCCCTTGCGAGCCAACAATAAGCCTGGACAAATCAAAGACTTTTTCATCATTAATATCATATATCACATCCCAGAGATAATAGCCTGCTGAATTTTTGGATACTTGGGGCTTATTACGATTTATAATATTCTTATTATTTTCATTCATAAGAAGTTCATACATTTCTTTGTATATTTTATCTTCTCGGCTAGCTTTGGATAAATCTAAATCAGACAGCCTAGCCTCTAAATCTTTAATCTTTATCGGAGAAAAATTGACTATCTCACCATTAGAAAGCACACATTCTAAACCTTTAATATAATTAATAGTCTTTCCAAATCTCAAGCTCTTTTCCCCGCCAGAATTGTTCACTACCATACCACCAATTGCACAAATCTCTCTTGAAGCTGGATAGCTGGGAAGAATTAGTTGATGCTTTAAGGTCTCCTTTTCAAAATCTCTATAAAATACACCTGGCTCTACCACAGATTCTTTCTTTTCCTTTTCAATAGAAATTATTTTATTTAAATATTTTGTGAATGATAATACTACAGAATCAGTGACTGCTCCACCAGACATATCTGTCCCACCACTTCTACAAGATATACTTAGATTTTTAGAATTATTGACTAAAGAACATACGAGTCTAATCTCATTCTTACTTTTTGGATAAATAACTACCTTTGGAAACTTTTGGAAAAGGCTAGTATCTCGACTATTCTTTAACAGAATATTTTCATCAGTAGAATAATCAATGTTATTTTCTTTAAGTTTATCTAAAAAAGATTGTGGCATGAATTTATTTTAACGCAATCTTACTTATTTCTACTCTTGTCCAAGAATTTTCTTCGCTTTTGATTCTTATATTCCAATTATATATTTGGATTATATCTTTTACTATAGCAAAGCCGATACCAGTCCCAGATATCTGACTTTCTACATTAGACCCTCTCCAGAATCTATCCCCAACTTTAGCGATTTCTTTTCTATTAATACCCACTCCTGTATCAAAAAATATCAACTTAAGATGACTCTTACCAAAAACCTTGTGCTCAGATATAGATATCTTAACCTGTCCCTTTTCTGTAAATTTGAAACTATTAGAAAGTATATTATTAAATATTCTCTCCAGATGAAGCGGATTGGCCCTGATTAACTTTTCCCCGTCTAGATTTACTTCAACTAGAGTCTCTACCTCTGGTTTTTTTATATAAGATAAATCTTCCAATACTTTTTCTAAAATTTTTCGTAATTTAGATATGGTAATATCTTCTACCTTATCTTCTCCATATTTTATCCTTGCTTCAAAAAGCAAATCTTCTATAAGAGTCTTAATATTCTGAGTCTCTACCAATATAGAAGCTGTGCTAGCTTTAGATTTATTAATAAAATGTTCATCATGTTGCCCTAATTCTTCTTTCTCTATTTTACTTAACAATATTTCTCCCTGCATATTTATAATAGATAATGGTGTACGAAGCTCATGGGAGATATTTTCAGCAAATCTTTTTTGAATATTAGAAAGATATTCTATCGGAGTAAGCATCTTCTTTACAAGTCTATCAAAAAAGAAAATAGAAAGAGAAAAAACTACAACATCTGATACTATAAGTAGAAATATCGTCTGACTTCTAAAATCAGCAAAAAGCTTCTCCACATTAACATAAGTCGCCACATCAGAATTACGAAATACAGGAGAGATCTGATATATCAGATCTAAAGTAAGTAATTTATATATAGCGAAAGAAAAAAACCCTAAAATAAAAAAGAGAAAAAGAGAGGCTATAATATCAAGCTTAAATCTTGTCGATATAAAGAGATTATTATTAAGATTTTTATTTTTCATCTATTATTAATTATAACTCATTTAAAATTATCTAATCTAGTATGAGCCTATAGCCAGCGTGACGAATAGTCTCTACTCTACCTTTAAAATTATTCTTAAGGAGCTTACTTCTCAGATTATGAACATGCACATCCACAAATCTGCTACTTGGCTTCTCATCTTCTTTCCATATTTTTTCTAAGATTGTCTCTTTACTTACAGGCTTGCCAGAAGAATCTAAAAGGATTTTAAAAATATTAGATTCTTTATTAGTAAGATCTATTTTTATTTCCTTTTCTTTATTTTTAAATATTATCTCTCCTAGACTCAAATTAAAAGAAAAATCTTTACTGTGAGCCCCACCTTGATAATCATTTTTCTGAGATAAATCTGATTCTGTATTATACATATTAGAAACTCCGGCTATATTATTCTGTAATATATTTCGTCTATATAAAGAGTGTATTCTAGCTACTAGCTCTTTCACATTAAAAGGCTTAACCATATAATCATCCGCACCGGCCGCCAAGCCAAAGACTTTATCTTCTACAGTATCTTTTGCGGTTAGTATTATTATTCCACTCTTTATACCAAGATTCTTAATTTCTCGCATAGTCTCTACTCCGTCTTGCATAGGCATCATCCTATCTAGGATTATCACATCATACTCTTCGCCGTTTTTCTTTTTTAAATCTTTTACTTTAGAAAGAGCTTGGACACCATTAAAAGCCACATCAACACTGAAATTATTTTCTGTTAAGTATATTTTTATAGTCTCATTTAACTTTACATTATCCTCTACAACTAATATTTTCATATTATTAATTATAGCAAATGTTAAGAAAATAAAAAGTGACGACTTAACATATTACACTGATTAAGTGTAAATTTTATTCTTCTTCACTTGTACCAAATTCCCCTTTAAAATTGGTAAGAGCTTCTACTATCGGATCCATCTCTCCGAGCATTATTTTTGGTAAGTTATGCCAAGACTCTTTTATCCTGTGATCAGTTATTCTATCTTGAGGGAAATTATAAGTGCGAATTTTTTCACTTCTATCCCCTGTGCCGACCTGCTCCCTCTTTGCTTCTACATTTTCTTTATTAAATTTTTCTTCTTCTTGACTATCGAGTCTCGCTTGAAGCATCTCCATCGCTCTCTCCCTATTTTTTAGCTGACTTCTCTCTATGGTACATTTAACGGCTATACCTGTAGGCTTGTGAATAAGTCTCACCGCTGTCTCTACTTTATTTACATTCTGACCTCCAGCTCCACCAGCCCTACTTGTCTCCATCTCAATATCAGCTGGATTAATAGTTATCTTCTTTATTTTTCTTATTGGCATTACTGATACTACTACAGTAGAAGTATGCACACGGCCGTTCTTCTCCGTGTCTGGTACACGCTGCACGCGATGCACACCCATCTCATATTTAAAATTGTCCCACGCTGTTGCGCCTTTAATCTCAAAAGATACATCTTTATATCCACCAACATCAGATACACTCTCGTCTAATTTTTCAAAGCTACATTTATTTTTTAATGCATAATTCTGATACATATTAGCTAGCTCTGCTGCAAAAAGTGAAGACTCATCTCCTCCTGCTCCAGCTGCTATTTCTAGTATCATAGCTTTTGGTTTTTCATCTTCTATTTTTTCTTTATCAAGTAATTCTGACATTTCTTTCCAAAGATTTTCTTTTTGCTCTCCTATATTTTTTAATTCCTCTTCTGCTATGCCCTTCATGTCAGGGTCAGATAATAGAGAATTAGCCTCTTCTTCTTTTTTTAAGAGGTCTTCGTATGCTGGATAAGATGTATACTTAGTCTTATCATTTTCTCTAAAGTCTTCTAATGTATAGGCCATATATTTATATTAAT
>CAZNZR010000002.1:0-61326 GCA_964577655.1 uncultured Candidatus Saccharibacteria bacterium
AATTTAAAAGATTATTTTAACTCCTTTTAAGGATTTTTATTTTATGGAATTTGCAGGACAATCAATGTTATTATCTAGTGGTCTCGGATCTTCTTGGAGTTATTTTGTGATTTTATTTTTAGCAATGCTAGATACTCTTTTTGTAATCGGGACTATTTTCCCTGGAGGAATTATGGTTATTGGAGTTGGATTTCTCGCAGCATTTTCTGTATTAAATGTCTGGGTAGCTTTTGTAGCGGCCTTAGTAGGAGGATTGCTTGGAGATATAATTACTTATTATCTAGGTACTCATGGGACCAATTGGTTCAAAGGAGAGAGTAAATTGCTAAAATATACTTATCTAGAAAAAGGTCAGATATTTTTTGAAAAACATGGAGATAAAAGTATATTGATAGGTAGATTTATGGGAGTGGTGAAAGCAGTTATACCATTTGTCGCAGGATTACTTGGTATGAGATTTAAGAAATTTTTTTATTTAAATCTAATAGCTTGCGCTATCTGGACATTACTTTATATGGGATTAGGATTTTTTTTAGGAGTTAGTACAAATCATTTTTATATCTCTAAGACTTTAAAAGTATTAATCTTAGCGATACCTTTTATTATTTTTATAGCTTGGATAATATATGAATCAAGAACAAAAATGTGGAAAGCGGTAAAAGAATTTTTGAAAGATTAGTTTTAATCTTCAATCTTAATCTTTAACTACGACTTTAGTTCCTAGTTCTGCCCAAGAATACAATTTTTCAGCCTCATCAGGAATCAGATTTACACATCCATGAGACCATTGTGAGCCAAAATTATTGTGCCAATATGCTCCGTGTATAGCTCCACCTTGATAAGTAAAGTACATAGTCCATGGGACTCCTGGTAGATCATAATATTGATCAGAGATACCTTCGATAGGTCCTTGCATATATCTGCTAGGTGTCTTTTCGAAAATATAAAAAGTCCCTCTAGGAGTAGGCAGGTCGTCTAGCCCAGAAGATATAGAAGTTTCTATGTATAACTCATCATTTTCATAAGCGTATAATTTTTGCTCACTTAGCTTGACTATTATCACTTTACTCACACTCTTTTTGACTTTACCAATAAATTTTTCTGTATAACTTTCTACTGGAGTTAGATATTGAGAAGAGATGTATAAGTCAGAAGGTATCCTATCAGAATATCTTCTCCATTCATCAAATACCACATGATACCAATCTATCCCATCACTTGAGATTATTTCCCCATTCGTCTTGAGTACCATATTATCCCTTAGACTTGATACTGATGGACAAGATAATCCAGGACAAGATCTCGCGCGGACGCATCCACCAGCAAAGTCAGTTCCACAGCTATCTGTGATCTTTACATATTGTCCATTTTTTCTGTAGATATCACTATTAGAAGTAGAAGCCGTCGCGATACTGCTACTAGTGGTAGTAGCTATCTCCGAAGTGGAAGTAAGCTTTTGAAGCTCAATAAATGTAGAATAATTTTGGCTATTACTCTCTTCATCATAGAGCTTTCCTTTTATATTATCTTTATTTTCGTAGAAAAAGTAGCTAATTAGTAATAATAAAAATATCACTAATAATATTATATTTGTCAGGAAATATCTAGATCTTTTATATTTTTTGAAATATTTTTTCATGGTATTTATATACCACTAATTATATCTTAAACCAAGTTTTTTACAAAAATTTTGCTGAGCGACCTGAGCCAGAACCAAATGATTCCTTGCCGCGTAAGGCTTTGGCACCTATTTTCAGTATATCATTTTGACACGTCCTGAGCGCATAGCAAAAACTATATATTACGATCCATACTTAAAAACTCAATCGTGAATAGAGTCGGTCTTTCAAATCATACCCTTCTTGCTTAACACTATCATCAAGATTCTTTAATGTATTATTGCTTGAGCTATAGTCCTCTCGAGTAGAAGTGCTGGAATCTATATTCAATTTTTTTGTTGATTCAGTTGCAAGTAATCCTGGATGAATAGTCTCGGGATATTTTATTTCAATAACATACACATCAGTCAAAGTTCCGTCGTTAGAAAAAGTATAGTGAATATTTGTTCTGCTGTTCTCGTAGAATTTATAAATCTCCACCTTAGTAGTAAGACCTCCTTTCTGAACAGTGAGTCGTGTTTGAACGGAGCCAACCTGACTTATATCAAAGTCAAATAGTTGACCATGCCCGATATAACCAGCATCCCCGCAAACCACATAGACGACCTTATCGTCATTACCGAATTGTATGGAGATCATCTCAGACTCTCCAAACCCTGACTCATAGTCGTAGCTGATGCTATGGTTATCATTTTCGGTAGCAATAGAAGCAAAATAAGGGGAAGAACCCATAACTCCAAGAACATCCTCACGACTCATGTCCAATTTCAAACTGGAACAATGCTCGCGATTCAATCTTGCCAACCGATTTGATTTTTTAAAATGACTAACGAGTAGCAAGAGACAAGCTAGTATAAGGATTGTTATTAAGATTATTTTTTTCTTCTTTCCCATTTGGTACATATTAATTATATCGCGCATTGTAATTCTCACTCTATGCAAAACTCACAGAACATAGCCCTGACGCGTCCTGAGCAACGCTCTTGTTGGCTGCCAGAACTGGAATCGAACCAATATTCACAGCTTCAAAGGCTGCTGTCCTACCATTAGACGATCTGGCAATATTAAGAATCTTAGTACATTCTTAAATTATGTCAAATTATTATATCAAAAATGCTTCAAAAAACAAAATTTAATATTTTGCAACAAATAAAAAATTTTTCTAGTTGCATTTCTATTTTCCTTTAGAGTATAATGTAGAGAATAAAAATTTTGTTAATGTTAAAGTTAGTCTTAGAAAATTATTATTAGTTTACTTTTATAAAAAATAAAATTAATTTTTTTAAAATATATGGCGCTTGAAAATAATCTTAAGAGTAATGAATCGGAAAAGGGGAAGGTGATTAATATGAACACTTATCCTGGACAGGAAATTATTGCTAAAGTTGTAAGTATGACCGAGTCATTATTAAAAAAAGAAGAGGCCACTAAAAAATACGGCAAATCAGGTAAAGCCTTTCAGATGATGACTTATCCAGCATCTTTACTTAAAAATATGAGAGATATTAACAATAACAATAATAGAGCTTAGAAAATTAAAACTGTCTTGTGGATAACATTTAGGCAGTTTTTTTTATTATGTTAAAATTAATAATGAAAATAAATATTAATTTTTATGGATTTTACACAGACAGAAGAAGATAAAGATTTGAATGTAAAGATAAAAAACATTCTCCATAAGTCTAATTTATCCTTTGATGAGACGAGGGCATTTTTTGATGGTCTTCAATATTTACCAACAGAAGAAAAAAAGCAATTTATATCTATATTAGAAGAAGATCCAGAGCTTATTTATCCTCTTTATATTAATTTTAAAGCCAAATTAAAAGCCCTAGAAGAAGATGATACTGGAAGAAGTTGGGATCAAATAGTAGAAGACGAAATAAAGCAGCTAGAAGATTATATGAATAATAAAGGTATGGTTAACAGCTAAAATTTAGCCTGCCTTTATTATATAAATTAATTAATTAAATATATGGCTCACTTAGCAAGAATTTTGGTTATTATCGGAGGCCTTAATTGGGGTCTTGTAGGTATTGGTAATTTTATGGGAAGAGATTTTAATGTAGTAGAATTATTATCTGCCTTATCTCCAATTTTACCAACTATTATCTATGTAGTTGTAGGTATTGCAGCTTTGATTTTAGTTTTTAAGAAAGCTTAATATTTCTAATTTAAATTAGTGGCGTAAAAGCAGATCAAGAAATTGATTTGTTTTTATTTTTTTAATATAATATATAATATATACAAATACATGTCTCCATTACCTAAAATCTCTAGCTTTAAGTCTCCAGCTAAGACTTTTGCTCAGATCATATTATTAATCATTATTGTCGCTATAATTTACGCTATTATAAATACCTTTAATAATTATTTTGTTAATAATAAAATTGATAACAGAAAATTATTTATCCAAAATCTCGCTTTTGATTATAGAGTAACTAGAGTTATAGATGGAGATACTCTAGAAATAGAAAGATTAGACGGTGAAAACATCTTTGATTTTGGAAAAGAGGTGAAAGTTAGGCTAATTGGCATTAATTCTCCAGAGTCTGTCGATCCCAGAAGGCCTGTAGAATGTTTTGGAGAAGAAGCAAAAGAATTTGTTGATGATATAGCTGATTCTAAGATAGCTGCTTTAGAATTAGATAATTCTCAATCTAGAGTAGATAAATATGGAAGATTACTTGCTTATGTATTTGTAAAAAAGTCAGGCATTAAAGACGAGAATGTAATTTTTCTTAATGAAGAAGCCATAAAAGAAGGCTATGCTTATGAATACACTTATGAATATCCATATAAATATCAGCAAAACTTCAAGTCTCTGCAAGCTATAGCTAGAGCGAATAAGCTAGGTCTATGGTCTATTAATACTTGTAATGGACTAAAGATTCCAGTCGCAGCACCAAAAGACTAGTGATATAATAAATTTATTATGAAAAACTTTTTTATTTTATTCTGGAAAAGGGGATTGCAAATATTATTTTTAATATTACTAATATGGATATTTTATTTTATATTAAATTTTATGTTTCCTCACATGTTTGATTTTTTGAGAGGAACAGGTAACAATCTTAATTCTAATAGCACATCTTCTTTAGTTAATAAAAATAATCTCTCTTGGCGAGGAAGGCTTTATAATACATTTTTCGCTTCCAGAGCTAATAAAAATTATACTCTCAATTCAGATTCTTTGGCTACTAGCACATATCCTAAAAAGCCAAGCTATTGGGACGGATCTTCTACTAGCTCATATGTCTGGGGAAGTGAAGGAGGCTCTTGGGGTGGAAGCGGTACGAATAGATTAAAGCCGACTGATCTTTATATATATCCTAATCTTAATAATTCTATAGCGCAAAATCTAAGGATAAATAATATTTTAATTAAAAAAGATTTGAATAATATTCTAGTAGATGGAAATATTATTTCTGGCGACATAGCCAAATCATATCTAAGTCAATATTTTTTTAATATTGATATTTATAATAGCGCCGGAGATTATATATTTTCGATTGGAGCAAATGCTTATACCGATCTTAAAGATAAAGACACACTTCACTTCTCAGCTATATATAGAGATAGTCAAAATCTATCAGGATACAAAGGGAATGGCTTTATGGTCATTCGCACCGATAATACTAAAGTCGATGGTATTTTGATTATTAATATAAGGATAGAGTAATTTTTTTAAGTTTTAATTTTGATTATCTATATCTTCTAATTCATCATCATCGTAATTTTCTTTTTCATAAAAGTTTCGTAGTTTTTTACTATTTGTTTTATTTTTATCAAATTTTTCAAACCAAAAATTACTTTTTTTGTAAAAATAACTTTTAAGATCTTTGATCTTTTTTTGCAAGCTCTCTTTTGTAGGTTTTTTATTTATCAAATAGAAATATTTATTAGCTAGAAATCTTGCTGTCCAAGCTACCCAATATGGTTTTTTATCTTTATTTATGGAAGTATTGGATATATTATTTTTTCTGATCTCTTCTATCAGATCTTCAGTAAATTCTTTTTTTATTTTCTCAAAAGTCTTCTCTTTAAAATTTTTCTCTCCTTCCATTTTCGTTTCTAAAAAAGAATCTAATTTTTTATTGTTTTGTCTAGCGATAAAATCAAAAATTTCTCTTTTTAATTCTTCCTTTTCTTCATCATTACTATTTTGTAAAGCATCGGAGACTATTTCTTCTACAGAATATCCGCTTGGGAATCTACCTAAAAGCTCTTCAATTCTTTGATCTGTTGTAGTATGATTTTCCTTTTTTATTTTTGATTTAGGGTCTTTATTCCACATGTTTTTGCAACTATTTTACTAACTCATCTATAACTTCTTTTACTATAGCTCCATCTACATTATTTCCTAATTCTCTCATCATCATTCCGACAAATTTTCCTTTATTGGCGACATCTACAGGTTCTACGGCTAATTTTTCAGACACTCTTTTCACTATCTCTTCGCGAGACATCTGAGCTGGAAGGAATTCTTCTATTATTTTCATTTCCGCTTCTTCTCCCTCAGCTAATTCTGGTCTACCCGCAGCAGTGAATTGCTCGATAGAATCTTTTCTTTTCTTCGCTTCTCTTTTTAAGACTTTTAAGACCTCCTCGTCAGTTAGGGGAGTGTCAGAAGCTTTTCCAGAAGCAATACGAGCTTCAGATACCATTTCATTAGTAAATGCAGCAGAAAGCATACGAAGCACACTTAATCTTTCAGCATTTTTTTCCATCATAGCTTTTTTAAGCTCAGCTTTTATTTGTTCTTGCATAGATTTGTTTATATTTCTTATTTATAAAGGGATTATATCACAAATATATATTCAATTTAAATTGGTTGACAAAATTATTTTAAGGCGTAAAATAGGTCTATCTTCAGTGGGTGTTGCTGAAGAAGAAAAATAGTTATAATAATGGAAAATAGTTGCGAACCCCCGCAACAACCCCCGAAATCGAAAGTAGGGGGCTTTTCTTTTTCTTCAATTTCTAAGTATCTCCTTATTTTACAATACTTTTTTAGAATTTATAAAAAGTATTTGTTATTTTTAGCCAAAATCGCTTGACAAAAGATTTGTATTATGATAAGATATAAATAGTTGGTGCTCTTTTAAAAAATGGGCCAAAAGTGGCCCCTCGAGCATCAACTATACTGCTAAATCATACCCGTCACTTCTACGGGGAGTCCTTCAAAATAAAAGGACTAGCCAACAATGCGGCTTGATGAATCTGTGTCTCAAATAGGCCATGAGATACTGGTTAAGTGATTTATTTCAAGCTTAAATAAATCACAGGAAGTAGGTTGGAGTAAGAAAATTGTAAAATGTGCACGATTTTTCATAATCTTTCCTAAAAGCTCCAATTAAAAGCCGCTGTATTTTAGCAGCGGTTTTTTCTTTTCATAATTTTACATGCTATAATCCATAAATATGGATACATCTATTATTATTTTAATAGCTATTTTAGTGATATTTTTGATTGGATTAGTTGTTGTGATTTATATTTTAAATAAAAAACTGGGTGGCGGTGATAAGAGAAATGAATTATTTTTAATAGCAGATACTTTAAAAGACCTAAAAGATGATCTAAAAACTGATATTAGAGAGACTAGGAGAGAGCTTGATCAAAAGATATACGCAGGACAGAAAGATATGAATGAAAATGTAAAGTATCAATTCGAAGCTTCACAAAAATTAATTCGTGATATCAATGAGCATCTAGGCAAAGTAAACGAAAGTGTAGTAGAAGTAAAAGAAGGCAGTAAGCAAGTCGTCAGTATGACAGAGCAGCTCAGTAATCTTGAAAAGGTTCTAACCAATCAGAAGCAAAGAGGGAATTGGGGAGAATCTTCTCTTGAACTCATACTTTCTAATTTTTTGCCAAATGGAGTATATGAGATGCAATATGGATTTAAATCTGGAGAGATAGTGGACGCTGTAATTTTTATAAAAGAAAAAGTTCTTCCTATAGATTCAAAATTTTCGATAGACAATTATCGTAGATGTGTAGAAGCAAATAATGATGAAGATAAAAAATATTTTGCAGAAGAGTTCAAGAAAGATATTAAAAAGAGAATAGAAGAGACACAAAAATATATTTCTGAGTCAAAAGAAAATACTCTTCCATTTGCTTTTATGTTCATACCTAGTGAAGCGATATATTATGATCTAAATGCAGGCGATAACGGCAATCTCAAGATAAATACTCAAAAGCTACTAGATTATGCACAAGAGAAAAAAGTGATAGTCGTCTCTCCGACTTCTATCTTAGCTTATCTTCACCTTGTAATCTCTGGAGCAAAAGATAGTCAGATAGAAAAGAATGCACTCGAAATAAAAAAGAAAGTAGAAGAATTAGGCAAGCATATACAAAAGTATGAAGAATATATGCAAAAGCTTGGTAATTCTATCAATACTACTGTAAATCACTACAATGCCTCCTATAAAGAATTAAAGAAGATAGATAAAGATGTATACAAGATCACAGACGGCGCAAATGAGATGACTGTAGAGCCTACGCTTCTCGATAAAGTTAATCTGGATGAAGAATAAAATTTAAATTTTTACTTAAATCTCATCTGTTGACACACATATTATATTTTGATAGTATATTTTTGGTATTAAACAATTTTTGTTCATATAAAACATATTATAATGAAAGATTATAAAGTTATTTCTTTTCTTGAGTTGGCGAAATTTTTATCACATAAAGATTCAACAGTCAGCCTTGAAATGCTTGGCGGTAAATTTGTTTTAACAGAAAAAAAAGTTTTTTCAGAAGAAGAAATGAAAATTTTGGTTTCTGATTTTTTAAAGAAACAGAACCTAGCCTCTCTTTCTTTTGAAATAGATGAAGAAGATGATCGCTTTTTCTGTGAAGTTGAAAAATTGGAACTTCCGAGACAAATTAAGTGGTTAAAGAGAGATTTAAAAGATTTTGTAGATTTCTGTAAAAGAAAAGCATATATCTCAGTAGGTCTATTTAATTTTCTTTTTCATGTCACAGAAAAGGAGGAATCATTTTTTACTCTTGAAGATATGCTCATAAAGATAAAAGAGTGTAAGGAGAATAAACAAAAACTTCCTTGGAAGGGGTATGGAAAAGAGAAAGAAAAAGAATTAAAAAGCTTGTTAATTGATTTAAAAGAAAACAAGGAAATAATATCTAATCTTTTCTTTAATGAAAATCTCAAGTAAATTCGTCTCCTGTGACGCTGGTCACAAGCAAACAATTTCTTTCACTGAAAAGGATGTTGGCTATAGAAAACACTGGAAATGTGGGATCTGTGGCATAGCAAGTTCTTTTCTAGTGAAAGAAAAATGGTTTAAAAAAGCAAAAGCTTGAAAACAAAGAATCCGAAAGGGTTCTTTTTTATTTGCAAAAAATACAGTTTTATGTTAATATTCTAGTATTAAAAAATACTAAATTTATTAAATATTATTGAAATATATGACTAATTTTGCAGTTATTCAAACAGGTGGAAAGCAGTATAAAGTAGAAGCTGGTAGTAAATTAAAGATTGAAAAGATAATCGGTGAATACAAAGTAGGCGATAAGCTATCTTTTGAAAATGTTCTTCTTACTGTTGATGGGGAAGATGTAAAGATCGGCACACCATTTGTATCTGGAGCAAAGGTAGAAGCAGAGATTGTAGACATTGCAAAGCATAAGACTGTAGAAGTAGTAAAATATATGCCAAAGTCTAGATATTTTAAGAAAAATGGTCATAGACAACCATATTTTGAGATAAAGGTGTTGTCTATATAATTCAAAATTAATTTAAATAAAAATCTCGTAATAATTTACGAGATTTTTATTTTATGATTATTCTCGATGCGTAAATGCTTCTTTAAAAGTATTTCTATCTACATATTCTATATCAAGCCCAGTAGAGAGACCTCTTGCGAGAGTAGACATTTTTATTTTTTCCATACCTACTATTTGCGATAGAGTCTTTTTAAGATAATCAATAGTATTTTCTCCTTCATCTGTAGCTGGTAAAGCAAAAACAATTTCTTTTATATTTTCTTCTTTATTTTCATTTTGAATATTAGTGTGTATTAAATTAACTAATTCACGAATATTTATTACCTCACTTGGCTTTTCTGTAAGAAATGGAAGTATATTACCAAGTACAAAATACTTTCCATTGTAAAATCCGGTCTTTTCTATCGCATCTATATCAAGCTCTTTTACTATTATCATAAGAGAACTATTATCACGATTTTTATTATTACAAATATCACACAATTTATAATCATTTCCATTGTTTGATTTACTAAATACCCTAAGACACTTATCGCATATATGAGAGCTGTCTTTCAAGGCTTCTATATTTTTTGCGAGTTCAACTTTATAATTAGACTTTTCTCGAAGAAGAAAATAAACAAATCTGGCCGCTTGCTTTGGGCCAATACCAGGAAATTTTAAAAACAATTCTTGTAATTTTTCTGTAGGATTCATAATAAATTATCTTAGAATTATAACAAAAAGAGAAGTTTATAATATATTGACAACATGACCAGTATTTGCTAGATTAATTTTGGTATCTGTTTTTTTAACCAAAATCATTTTTATGTGTATCTTTATAAAGAAGACGCTTTTATGGACGAAGCCTGATATAAGATCGCTCACGTTCAAAAATGTTCAAGAGATATTGGAAAAGGCCACTAGAAAAAGTAAAAAATCCAAATCTGTTGGATTTGAATTCAAATGTTGGCCATATCTGGTAATAGACTCTTCTCTCTTAAAAGAACCTGAGACATCAGACTCCTTAAAAGATTTCGATAAACTTTTTTATTTCACAGTAAAAAAGGAAGCTCGATTTAAGATTTTTGGAGCTCAAATAGAGGAAACAGAATTTGTTTTATACGATTTTACTGGAGTAGGAGTTATTTATTAGCTTTATATTGTTTTCAATATTACCTTCTAAAATAAATAGAAGGTAATTTTTTAAAAATCATCTAGACCATCGACTTTTGGCATTTCGAAGTCGCCAAATTCATTTTTGTCAATAGAGAGGAATGAGGTCTTTTTATTATCAAAGAATAACTCTACTATACCAGTCGGACCATTTCTATGTTTTTCTATAAGTATCTCTACTATATTTTTCTTTTCACTATTTTCATTATGTTTATCTTCTCTATGGATGAACATTACCACATCAGCGTCTTGCTCTATAGATCCAGAATCACGAAGGTCAGATAGGCGAGGCCTACCGCCACGAGACTCTACTGCACGAGAAAGCTGAGAGAGTGCTATCACAGGAACATTGAATTCTTTAGCTAGACCTTTTAATGATCTAGATATTTCAGTTACTTGATTGACCATATTTTCATATGTGCGAGATGTCCCCATTAGCTGCAAGTAGTCTACTATTACGAGTCCTACCGGCTTATCATGATTAAGCTTTCTTAGGACGCTTCTCATATTCATTACAGTATTCGCAGGCTTATCATCTATAAATATCGGAGCTTGCATGAGCTTATGCATACCTTCTTGAAGTCTTTCTATTTCTTCTTCCATGGAAAGTTTTCCTGTACGCAATTTCCATCCGTCGACTTGAGCTTCTGCAGAGAGCATTCTATCTACTAGTTGTTGCTTACTCATTTCTAAAGAAAATATAACGGTAGGTACGCTATATTTTACAGCTGCATTACGAGCAAGATCAAGAGCAAGAGATGTCTTACCGACAGATGGTCTAGCAGCGAGTATGACGAGGTCAGATTTTTGAAATCCTGATAATTTATTATCGAGATCTTTAAAGCCTGTAGGCACACCTCTCACTTCATTTTGATTTTCTGCTAAATGTATAAATCTAGATATAGTCTCTTCGCCAAGATCTTTCATGGAAGCGACATCGCTTTTACTATCGCTATTAGAAGTGATCTCAAATATTTTTCTTTCCGCTTCTTCTAGTACATTCTCAAGCTCTTCTTCTTCATTAAATGCTATTTCTCCGATATGGCTTCCTGCTACTATTAGTTTTCTTAAGGTTGATTTCTTTTTTATTAATTCCGCATAATAAACTATATTAGCAGCTGATCCGACAAGACCTAGAAGATTGGAAAGATAATCAGTGCCTCCTATTTGTTCTAATTCTTTTTTCTCTCGCAATTTAGAAGAGACTGTCAGCAAATCTACAGGCTCCTTTTTATTTATAAGATCTAATATAGTATCAAATATTATTTTATGTTTTTCTGAATAGAAATCATTTCTATTTATTATGTGAGCGATCTCATAAAAAGAATCTGGAACTAAAAGTAAAGATCCAAGAAGAGCTTTTTCAGTCTCTAGATCCTGTGGAGGTATTCTGATCCCAGCAATCTCATTAAAAGGTGAAAGTATATTTTTATTTTGAAAATTATCTTTAGAAAAATCATTTCTATTTTTACTGTTACTTTTTTCATTTTGGCGAGCCAAGTCTTGTGATGTAAGCATATTATTAAAAATGATTTTTATTAATTATTAATATTCAAATAATAACAAAATAGATACTATTGATACTAATTATTTTTTATGTTATTCTCTGTGGAGAAAGTTGATAACCTAAAAGATCTTTTAAAAACCTTTTAAATTAACCATTTGAAAAGAAAAACATTCATTGACGAACATCTTGCTCATGACTTTATTAATGAAGAAATGAGGTGTTTTTTAGAACAACAAAAATTACCCAAACTTTTTGAATTTGAGGTAGAATACTCCTTCTTTACAACTCCAGGAGCAATTTCTAATGAAGATGTGGCTTATCAAAAAATAAAAGATGGCGCTTTTATTTTATCTGGAACTCTTTATTTTTTATCTTTTTCTACAAAAGACAAAAAACAAAAAAGAATTCCTTTTGCTATGATTTATAGAAATGATTTTAATTACAGTGTTGTGATTTTATTTGAACAAGAAAAAGGAGATGAGCAAAATTAATACCAATATTTTTTTATAAATTATTGGTATTTTTTATAAATTAAGGCCGATGTATTTATCCATCTTGTGTATGATTATACATTTATCATGAACATTTAATTCTTTATCATTTATCATAACTATCAAGGCTCCCATTGCTGAAGCTGTATTTAAATCATTATTCATATCTAGTATGAATTTTTTTAAATAATTTTCTCCACGTTCTGTTAGTTTATAATCATCTAATTTATTAGTTTTTATTAAAGATAAAAAATCTTCATCTACATTATTTCTAATTTCTTTTATTTTTTTATTCAGTCTAATAAAACCAGTATTAGCTGCACCTAGTGAATCCCAGGAGAATTTTAATTCTTTACGATAATGAGTCATAAGTAGTAGATATTTATAAGCAAGAGGAGAAATGTTTTTTTCTTTTATGCTTTCAAGTCTTAAAAAGTCTCCTGTGCTCTTACTCATTTTTCCTTTGTCGGCGTTGAGGAAGTTCACATGACACCAAATCTTCACAAATCTTTTACCATCATCTATTACACATTCACTCTGAGCTATTTCATTAGTATGATGAACTGGTATATGATCAATGCCACCAGTATGTATATCAAGATGATCACCAAGTACTGCTCGACTCATAGCACTACACTCAATATGCCAGCCGGGGAATCCGACTCCCCAGGGCGAATCCCACTCCATTTGTCTCTTTTCATCGACAGGAGAGAATTTCCATAAAGCAAAATCTGTCTTATTTTTCTTTTCATTATTCTCATCTTCTATTCTTATTCCTTTCTGTAATCCTTCTATGTCTAATTTTCCCAGCTCTGTATATTTATTAAATTTACTAGTGTCAAAATATATTCCGTCACTAGTAGTGTATGTATATCCTTTCTCTTCTAGAGACTTTATCATTGCTATCTGATCTCTAATATATTCTGTAGCGGGAGTCCAGATAAATTTATCTTTATTTATATTTAAATCTTTTAGATCAGAATAAAATGCGTCAGTATAGTATTTTGCTATTTCCCATACACTTTTGCCTTCACGAGCTGCACCTTTTTCCATTTTATCTTCTCCTTCATCTCTATCTGAGACCAGGTGTCCGACGTCAGTGATATTTATTTGATGTTTTACGGTATATCCAGCTTCTCTTAAAGTATTATTAAGGATATCTGCAAAGATATAAGCTCTCAGATTACCTAGATGTGCATAGTGATATACTGTGGGGCCACAAGAGTAGATCAAGACCTCATCTTTGTTAATAGGAATAAGTAGCTCCTTCTCTCTAGTAAGAGTATTGTAGAGATATATATCTTTGGTATTCATATAAAGCTTATTTTAGCATATTTTATAAAATATAATATAAGCTACTTTTATATTTATGATATAATCACTTTTATATGAGTTTCAAAGAAATATTTTATAGAAAATTAAATAATAAAATCAAGAATCTGCCCTTAATCCTTATAGCTATATTCTTTTTTGTTTTTGGATATTTATTTTCTAATATTTCTAATAATAAAGTATTTTCTCTTGCTTCAGCATCCGCTACGCCATTAGAAATTCCTAAGATTTTAGAAGAAGTTAGGAATGCTTTGGAAGAGAATTTTATTCCTTGGAAAAATTCTTACAAACTTCCAACTTCTCTTGATCTCAATTATGGAATGGTAAAAGGCTATGTAGAAAGTTATAAAGATCCTTACACAGAATTCTTCACTCCTAGTGAGTCAAAGCAGTTTGAAGAAAATATCAAAGGATCTTTCGGGGGTATAGGAGCTCTCATTGGATATAAAGATAAAAATGTAGTTATAATATCTCCTCTTAAAGATAGCCCCGCAGAAAAAGCTGGTATAAAGTCTGGAGATATAATCATCTCAGTAAATTCTTCTTCTACAGAAGGTATGTCTTCTGATGAAGTCATAAGCTTGGTCAGAGGAGATATCGGGACAGAAGTCGTCTTAGAAGTGCTTCATAAGGATGCTATCAAGACAGATAAGATAAAAATAAAACGAGAAGAAGTGAAAGTCCCAGTAATAGAAACAGAAACAAAAGACGGAGTATTTATAATTCATTTTTATTCTTTTACAGAAGATTCAGCTATTAGATTCGAAAAAGTTCTTCAAGATTTTATAAAGACAGGTAAGAAAGAATTGGTTATAGATCTGCGTGGCAATGGTGGTGGATATTTGGAATCAGCTATAGATATATCCTCATTCTTTTTACCAAAAGATAAAGTAGTAGTGACAGAGAAAAATAGTAAGACTTTAAGCGATAATAAAAATTATTCTCGCGGATATGATTATTTTGCAAATAAAAAGTTAAAATTAGTTGTGCTCATTGATAACGGATCTGCTTCTGCTTCTGAGATATTAGCTGGAGCTCTCAAAGATAATGGAGTAGCTAAAGTCGTAGGAGAAAAATCTTTTGGAAAAGGAAGTGTCCAGCAACTTATAAAGCTATCAGATGGATCAGATTTAAAGGTAACCGTAGCAAAATGGTTCACTCCAAATGGAATTAATATTTCAGAAAATGGTATTACTCCAGACATTATAGCTACTTCGTCTAGTAAGATTCTCTATGATAAAGGTGGTAAAGTATTAGACACTCAACTCCAAAAAGCTATTAGTATTCTTAAAGGATTAAAATAAAAAAACCACTTATACATTTATATTTTAATATAATAATAAGTGGTTTTAATGCTCAAGGCTAATAAAGAATTTTCTGTCCCGGCGGAACTGATTCTGAAAGATTATGTCCGGTTTCTTCTTTTGCAATTTTTTCTTCTATAATCTTTTTTACAAAATCTAATTCGCTATTTTCTATAACTTTAGCAGCTTTCTCTACATAAATTGCCAAGCGCGGATCTGACATTAATATAGAGTTTCCAGCAATTGTATTAAGAATACTAATTTTTTCTTGAAGCATATATTTGCTTTTATTGTGAAAAAATAAAGTTACCTCTAATAGACTATCAAAATAAAGATATTTTGTCAAATATATTATAACCCTCTTAATTTCTATTTTTTGTATATTTAGATAGAGTCTTCATTTCCCTAATAGATTAGGGAGAAAAATAGAGCTTATTTTTATATAAAAATAACAAAAATACAAGCAAAATATATTTGTATAAAAGGTCTAATTTTGTTAAAATGAAATTAATATTATAATTAATTTATGAAAGTTATTTTTATTCAAGATGTAGCGAGAGTTGGAAGAAAGGGAGAAGTGAAAGAAGTAGCTAATGGATTTGCTACGAATGTACTAATACCTAAAAAGCAAGCAGTGATAGCTACCGGAGAAGCTATAAGAAAGATAGAAGTAGAAAAGCAAAATAAAGAAGCCAAAAAAGAATTGGATAAAAATCTTTTTTTAAAAGCCGTAAATACTTTATGGGAAGAAATATCATCAAGTAGTAATGGGCTACTTGAGATAGAGGGTCACAAGAGCGATAAGCATGGTAATCTTTTTTCTCAGATAAAAGAAGAAGATATCGTAAAAGCAATATTTGAAAAAATAAAAATTTCTTTTAATCCTAGCCAAATAGATCTCGGTAAAAGTCCAATTAAAAAGCTAGGAGAATATGAGATAGAGCTGAAAGATCCGACTTCGCACAAGGCTTCGTCAGGACACAGTAAAGAAAATAAAAGAAAAATAAAGATATTCGTTAAATAAAATAAAACTCCTTCTTAAAAGAACATAGAAGGAGTTTTATTTTTAAATTTAAAGTTGTTATTTATTTAAATTACATTGATAACTTTTTTCATTATTGTAGTGTTATCAAATTTTATTTGTCTTTTTTGAGAGAAAGATACTTTTCCATCTTTTAGAGCAAAAAGAGTGTGATCTTTACCCATGCCTACATTTTTCCCAGCGAGGAACTTTGTTCCTCGCTGGCGAATAAGGATATTACCTGCTTTGACAACCTCATTAGATCCTTTTTTAAGACCTAGATACTTTGGTTGACTGTCTCTCAGGTTTTTCGCGGTTCCGGCCGCCTTACGATGTGCCATAGTTTTGTTATATAATTATTAATAATATGCGAGAAAGTATAACAGAAACTTTGAAAAAAATCAATATTGAGCTTTCTGGTTCTACTTTTTTATCTTTATTTATAAGCCTTATTTTTCTTAATCTGTTTTTAGGTTATAAGATAGTCTCTAGTCAATATTTTGTTTCTAATTGGAATTTTCAGTATATAGAGTCAGATTTTTCTAAAGGGATAGGCAATAATTCTAAAGAAGATAAATATTTTATATATGCTAGCAAAAAAGGTAAGAAGTATTATTATTACAATTGCAGAGCTACTATAAAAGAAGAAAATAAAATATTTTTTGACTCAGATGCTGCCGCTCTTAAAGCCGGCTATACTTTATCGAAGACTTGTAAATAAAAGCTTAATAATTAATTTCTTGCAAAAATTTTAATAAATAGTATATTTAATTCTGATAAAAATATTTTTGTACCTTTTTAATCATATTTTATGAATACAGAAGCTATATTTAATAGAATATTTTTCTGTGAAAAATGCTTTTTTGCCGGCGGCCCTAATCTTAGGGACGATGTGATTATTTTTTCTGAATCCGAAGAGATGTTTTTACTTTATAAATTTCAACAAATAATTAAAGAAATAAAAACTCTCCCAAGAGGATTCACTCCTCATCTTGTACAGTTTACAAGCTATCAGCATGGAGAAACTCCTCTTATCAAATATCAGATGCTTTGCAGCGTTTGTGGTGTTGAGATAAACAAAAAAAATACCAAATAAGCCAGAATGTGAATTTGTCAGCTGGCGAGAATATGAGACCAACGCAAATCATTGGCAGGAGATAATCAATAACAAAATTTAAATACTCTAGCTCTAATAGCCAGAGTATTTTATTTTTATGATATAATCTAATAATAAATAATTTTAAATATTAAATATATGGCAAAAGGAGATTTTAGAGAGAGAAAAGAAGCTAAAAAGCCAAAGAAATGCGGCTGTATGGGAAAGTGTAAGTGTAAAAAAGAAGCTTAATTCTTTTCTTGAAATAAAATAAAAACATCTCAGAAATGAGGTGTTTTTATTTTAAAAATAGAGTGGTATAATTAAAGAAAATATGGAGGAGCTAAAAAAACTAGTTGTTGATTTTAGAGATAGGAGAAATTGGAAGCAATTTCATAATCCAAAAGATCTTTCAATTTCTTTATTATTGGAAGCTAGTGAGTTGTTGGAGCATTTTCAATGGAAAAATTTTGAAGAAATGGCAGAACATATAATAAAAAAGAAAGAAGACATCGGAGAAGAGTTGGCAGATATTTTATATTGGGTACTATTAATATCTAATGATCTAGATATAGATATAGAATCAGCATTCAAAGACAAGATAGAGAAAAATGAAAAAAAATATCCAGTAGAAAAATCAAAAGACAATCATAAAAAATATACTGAAATATAATTATGATAGTATATCAATCCACTAAATTAGGTTTTTGCTCAGATGTTAATAATAATATTATTGAGACTGAAATAGAAAAACTTTATATCGAAAATTTAAAGAGAAAACCTATAGAATCTGAGAAGAGATCTTGGCAAAATAGTATGATGTATATGGAGAACTTATTAAGTTCTTCTTCACTACCTAATGATACAGGAGTGATGATTGAATACCAGATACCAAATATGGCAAAAAGAATTGATTTTATGTTAACTGGAAGAAATTCTGATGGAAATCCACATCTCATAATAGTAGAACTAAAACAATGGTCTGAAGTAAAAGAAACAGAGATGGACGGTATAGTACTAACCGCAATAAATGGTGGAATAAGAGAAACATCGCACCCATCTTATCAGGCTTATGTTTATGCTGAAACATTAAAAAGTTACAATGCTGCTGTTGCTGAGCATAATATAAATTTTTCTCCTTGTGCTTATTTACACAACATGCGAGATGGATCTGTTATAAAATCAGAATTTTATAAAGAACATATAGAAAAAGCTCCTGTGTTTGTAAGATCTGAAGTTAATGAATTGAGGGATTTTTTGTGTAAATTTATAGTAAAAGGTGATCAGGGTAAAATAATGAAAGCTGTTGAAGGTGGAGAAATAAGACCATCAAAACATTTAGCGGAAAATCTTAAAAAGATGGTTAATGGATCAAAAGAATTTTATTTAATAGATGAACAAAAAGTAGTTTTTGAAAAAGTTTTAAGTTTTACAAAAAATAAAGAAAATAAGAAAAAAGTTTTAATAATAGAAGGTGGTCCTGGTACTGGCAAATCAGTTATTGCTATTAATCTATTATCTGAATTAACATCTTCGGGTAAAAATGTTAGATATGTAAGTAAAAATTCCGCACCACGTAGTGTGTATAAATATCATTTAAAAAATGTTCTTAAAAATGCTGAGATAGATATGATGTTTTCAGGATCAGGTTCTTTTACTGGTGCATATGATAACATTTTTGATGTTTTGCTTGTAGATGAAGCACATAGATTAAATGAAAAGAGTGGAATGTTTAAAAATCTTGGAGAAAATCAAGTAAAAGAAATTATAAATTCATCTAAAGTTTCCGTATTTTTTATTGATGAAGATCAAAGAGTTTCTCTTGATGATATAGGAACAAAAGAAGAAATTCATAAATGGTCTAAAGAAATGAAAGCAGATGTTTACGAATATAAACTCGAATCTCAGTTTAGATGTAATGGGTCTGATGGCTATATATCTTGGTTAGATAATGTATTACAAATAAGAGAAACTCCTAACATTGATTTTAAAGGTATTAATTATGATTTTAAAGTTTTTGATAATATAGAAGAATTAAGAAAAAATATAGAAGAAAAAAATAAATTGAATAATAAAGCAAGAATTGTTGCTGGTTATTGTTGGGATTGGAAGAGTGCAAAAGATTCAAATTTATTTGATATAGAAATAGATAATTTCAAAGCAAAATGGAATTTGAAAGAAGATGGTATGTTATGGATTATAAGACCTGATTCAGTAAAAGAAGTCGGATGTATTCATACATGTCAAGGATTAGAATTAGATTATGTTGGTGTAATAATAGGAGATGATCTTATTTGTAAAGACGGAGAAATTTTAGTTGATCCATCAAAAAGGTCCTCAGGAGACAGATCTATTCTTGGTTGGAAAAAAATAATGAAAGAAGATCCTGAAAAAGGAAAAGAATTAATAAAATCAATTATAAAAAATACATACAGAACTCTTATGACTAGAGGTCAAAAAGGGTGTTATGTTTATTGTGTAGATAAAGAATTAAATGAGTATTTGAAATCTATAAGTATAAATTAAATTTATGATTTTTTCTATTTTCTATTTTTATATTTTTCTATTATCACATTTAATGCAATTATTAGATAATACATTTTTTGGAACTCTTTTTGCTGGTTTAATTTTAGCTTTTCTAGCTTTATATTTATATAAAGAGCAAAAGAAATTAGATATAAAATATAATCATAAAGCGAATTTAAAAAAAAATATAAAAGAATTTTATATAAACATTGATACTTTATATAGAATATATAAAAATTATAATATCATTTTTGATATATCAGATATTAAAATTCAGAGTTTGTATGAATATTTAGAAAAGCATAATTCTTATTCTAATAAAATTGAAGAAAAAATAAATAATAATATTATTGAAATTGATAAAAATTATGAATATTTAATATCGAATTTATCTTTTGATGGTATAGATTTTAATGGTGATAAATTTAATGATTTAATAACCAAATATAAACTTTATATTATTTCAATTTCTTATTTAAGGTCATACGATAAAGAAAGAAGGGATGAAATGCTAAAAGAGATAACTATTATAAGAAATGATATTTTAAATTATCTAAAAGAGATATTTGATAAAAATTAATTATGAAAATAAAAATTTTAAACCAAAATAGTAACTTCGAAACTCGCTATAAAAAACTGAATGAAAAGCAAAGAGAGGCGGTGGATGCTCTAGATGGTCCTGTACTAGTCGTAGCTGGCCCAGGAAGTGGAAAGACGGAGATCATCTCACTTCGTATCGCAAATATCATAAAGGAAGGCCTAGCAAAGCCTGATGAGATACTCTGTCTCACATTCACAGATAGTGCCAGCAAGAATATGCTAGAAAGACTAGCTAAGATAATGGGTAGCACTGCTTACAAGGTTCCTATTTTTACTTTTCATGCATTTTGTACTTATCTGATAGATAGATATCCGGAGCACTTTTTTGACGCACATAGATATGAGCCTATAGCTGAGCTAAAGAGAAATGAGATATTAGAATCTATATTCAAAAATCTTAAATATGGCAATCCACTCTTTGCTCGCCACGAAGAGAGAGGTTACGCATATTTTGATGATGTTAAAGAGAGGATTAAAAATCTAAAAGAAGCCGGTCTTAATCCTGAAGAAGCAAAAGCTAAGCTGATACAAAATAAGAATGATCTAGAGATCTTGAAGCCTATATTAGACGATATTCCTCTCAATCTGAGAGCTAAAGGAGCAGTAGAAAGATTTATAAATATTAAAGATCGATTTGAAAAAAGTGGGACAGAGCTTGGAAGATATTACGCATCTTATCTTAAAAAGGAAATAGAAAAAGAAAATCTAAGTGAAGCCAAAAGAAAGCTTTTTGAAAAAGATGAGAATGACAATTATATTTTTAAAGAAGAGAAATATATAGAGAAATTATTAGCAGCAGTAGATATATACAAAGAATATCAGCTAGAGCTTGATAGACAAGGACTTTTTGACTTTGACGACATGATAATCTATGTCAAAGATAGACTTATAAATAATAATACTCTTCGCGCAGAAGTGGAAGAGACATATCAATATATATTACTAGATGAATTTCAAGATACCAATCTCGCTCAACTAAAACTAATAGAATCAATAACTCATAATCCTGTCTTAGAAGGCAAGGCAAATATATTCGTAGTAGGAGATGATGATCAGTCAATATATAAATTCCAAGGGGCTGAGCTAAACAACATATTTCACTTTAAAAATATGTATAAAGATGTAAAGACTATCGTCCTTACAGAGAATTATCGCTCTACTCAGAAGATCTTAGACTTTGCAAAAGAGATAATAGAAAAAGCCGAAGAGAGGCTGACTAAGAATGATAAGAATCTTGTAAAAGAATTAATTTCTAAAAATAAAGAATTAAAAAAAGGAGAAATATATCTCAATTCTTTTGTAGAAAAAGAAAAAGAATATCTATTTATCGCCAAAGAGATCAAGAGTTTACTAGAAAGTGGAGTAGAGGCTAAAGAGATAGCTATCATCTCAAGAAAGCATGCGGAATTGCAAGATATATTGCCTTATCTAGACGCGGAAGACGTGCCTTATAATTACGAAAGAAGAGAATCAGTATTTAATGAAGCCCATATAGAGCCTCTAATAAAAATCTGTAAATTTTTAGAGAATGTTGGCGAAAATAGGGAAGAAGAGGATGCTCTCTTGCCTGAGATTTTGTCTTATGAATTCTTAAATGTTGACAGGATATCAGTCTGGGAGATATCTAGAAAAGCCTATAAAGAAGACAAATCTTGGCTAGAAGTTATGAGAGAGAGTGAGAATGAGGAATTAAGAGAGTTAGCAAAGTTTTTTATAGAGCTAGCCAATATTAGTAAATCTGCTCCTCTTGAGATCGTCCTAGATATATTAGTCGGTAGTAAAGATATAGAATTAGAAGAAAATGATAAATCTGATGAAGAATCATATCACCATTCATTACCTCACTTAGAAAGTAAATTTGTCTCTAATTATAAAGATTTTTATTTTGGTAAAGACGCAATGAAGAATAATCTGGCTTCGTATATTCAATTTTTATCCAGTCTAAGAGTCTTTATCTATGCATTGCGAGAATACAAGAAAGGGGAGAAATTACTTGTAAAGGATTTGTCTAGCTTTATAAAATTACACAAAGATTATAATGTCCCACTTCTTAATAAGACTAGCTTTGTAGGAGATAAGAATGCTATTAATCTCTTGACTGCTCACAAAGCAAAAGGGCTAGAATTTGAATATGTATTTCTCATCGCAAGCTCTGAGAAGATCTGGAAGAGTAAAGGTATAAATAATAAATTACCTCTACCCGTAAATATGCCTTTTGCTAGAAACGCTGATAATGAAGATGACTTTTTGAGATTATATTTTGTAGGAGCAACTAGAGCAAAGCATACTATCTATATTACTAGTCGAGACGAAATCTTATCTTTTCTAGCAGATTTTAATTTAGAATCTAAAGAAGAGAAGATAGAAAATTCTGATCTTAAAAATGGTCTCAAAATATATAATATTCCTCCGTTTGCAAAGAGTGAAAAAGCATTACTTGAGAAGATCTTAGAAGATTATAAATTATCTCCCACGCATCTTAATAACTTTCTTAATATCGTAAAGGGCGGGCCAAGATTATTCTTGGAGCAGAATTTATTATTATTTCCTCAGGCAAAATCTTCTTCAGCTGTCTATGGGTCAGCTATGCACAAGGTGATAGAAGAGCTATATGTCTTAACTAAGAAAGATAAACAAATACCTAATCTAGATACATTAGACAATATCTTAGAAAAAGAAATTAAAAAAGCTAGATTAGAAGTAAAAGAAGAATTGGATTTAATAGAAAAAGGTAAAGAAAAACTAGAAAATTTCTATAATCTAAACAAAGAAATTATAAAGAAAGAAGCTGCAGCTAGTAAGATGGAAGTTAACTTTTTAAACGAAGGAGTATTATTAGAAAATACAGAATTAAAAGGAATAGTGGATAGGATATTTGAAAACGATGGAGAATTGCAAGTGATAGATTTAAAAACAGGAAAGGCTTTTAAAGATTTTGAATACAGCAAAGCAAAAAAGGAAGATTATGAAAATATAAAAAAGCATAATTACAAACAACAATTAATGTTCTATAAAATTCTTCTAGAAAATAGTCGCACTTTTAGAAATAAAGAAATAAAATTTGGAAAAATAAATTTTGTAGATGATGATAAAGTCACAGAATTAGAAATAGATTTTGAAAATGATATATCAGGAGAAGAGTGGGAAGATTTTAAAAAGCTTTTAATTAATGTATTTAATATTATAAAAGATGTAGACAGATTGCAAAATATTGATATTTCCAAATACGACATAAACATAAATGGAATATTAGAATTTGAAAGGGATATTATAAATGATAATATATAAATTATGTCTGATAAATACAAAGCCATCTGGCTCTCACATTCTTCATATAATGACTTTTTAAATTGTCCGAGAGGATATTATTTAAAAAATGTATACAAAGATCCAAAAACAAAAAATAAAATTTCTCTTTTGTCTTCTGCGACCTCTCTCGGCTCCGCAGTACATCTATCTATAGAGACTCTACTCAATTATCCATCACACGAGCGAGAAGAGAAGTTAAAAGATCTAGAAAAAGAATATGAGAGGATCTGGAATGAGAATTTTGTAGGGGAAAAAGGCGGATTCCAGAATAGTGAAGAAGAAAAAGAATATTATGACAAGGGTCTCGCAATGATAGAAAATATAAAAGAGAATCCTAACTTTTTACTTAATAAAATAATTAAAAAAGAAAGCTATTATAAAGGAGATATTTTGCCAAACTTTTTTATAGATGATGAGGAAGAAGTGTTACTTTGTGGGGTGCCTGATTGGGTAGAGTATCTAGATGATGACACATTACATGTAGTAGACTTCAAGACTGGCAAAAATGAAGAAAAAGAAAATAGTACACAGCTCCCAATATATGTACTACTACTTGAGAATCTACAAAAAAGAAAAGTCACAAAAGCTAGCTATTGGTATCTTCTCACAGACAAAAATATAAAACACAAGGAGATAAATAGAGAAGAGATAGAAGAAGTAAAAAATAAAATTGTCCAAGCTGGAAAAGAAATAAAAGATTTAAAAAATGAGACTCTTAAAAAAGACTGGAAAGAAATATTTGTATGTAAAAAAGGGGAGTTTGGATGTATTCATTGTCGTGACTATGAAAAGATATTGAATAATGAAGCAGAATATATTGGGAAGGATATTTATGGAAAGGATGGGTATATTTTAAGAAATTAGAATTCTATTTTTAAGAGATTTAGGGTGTCATAATCTGTATTGATTTTATGTTTAAATTTTATATTTGCTAATAATTCCTTATTTATTCTAAAATTATTTTTCTTTAATTCTTTTTTGATAGTTTCTAATTCTTTTTCATTGTGTTTTTGTTTTAATATGTTTTCAATATCTTTTTCTAAAAATTTTATTTCAGTCTTTTCTAAAGATTTTGCCTCAATTAATTCTTCAATATGTCCCGCAAGAGTAGAAATTTTTAATTCGCGAATATTTGCAATCTCTTTCAAAGATTTTCCATTTCGAATATATTCAAGAGTGATCATCTGAGTCTTTATTTTATTTCCATATTCATCTTTTCGGTGATTTATTTTCTTTTTCTTTTCAGCTTTTTCAAACTCTTTCTTCTCTTCTTCTCTCTTTTTCTTTTCTTCTTCTAAATCGACCTCTTTTAAATCTCCATCACACGCCAATATGAATTCTTCTTGCTTTTTTCGTAGGTCTTTTGTAGCTTCTTGCGAAGAAGGAGCATAATATTTTTCTAATGCCTTCACTGCACGAGCAGACTTATCTCTGAATAATTTATCTTGAGCTACTACAGAGCTATTTACTCTTAGAGCATCATTATGAATGCCTAGTAACTTTATATTTTCAAATTTACGCACACGAGATAGGGCCACATATCCCATCCCAGAGCCGAAAGCTTTTGCTAGATCTATCTCCGCAGCGTCCAAAGTCATACCTTGTGACTTGTGAACTGTGATGGCCCAAGCATAGCGGAGGGGAATTTGTGATAATTCTGCGAATACTTTACCGTCATCATTTACATATTGCCATGATTCTAGTCCTACATTTATTTTTTTTCCATCAAAAGTCTTTACAATAGGCATATTAGCTCCATCAAATTCTACTACTTCTCCGAGTGTTCCGTTTTGGTATTCTCTATCTTTTGCATTTTTTACAAAGATGACTTTTGTACCTATTTTTAGATCTAGATATTCTGGAGCAAGACAATTCTGCTTTAGTATCTCAATCTGATTCTTTTTTCCTGTAGCTACCATGTGATAACTGTGTTCCTCTTTACTTTTAAGAGAGTTATATTTTTCAATATTAATACTATCAACGTCGATATTGTGAGTATAGAGTTTTAAGATGTCTTTATTTGTCTTATCTTCTAGAATACTATTTAATTTATGAAGTACTTTCTCTACCTCTCTCTCGAATCTGATATCATTAAGTATCTTAGTTAACGATTCATCTTCTTGGCGATAATTCTCCTCGAGATAGCAGACGACAGGATTGAGCTCTTGCCAGGCGGGGGAATTAAAAGCAAATTCTTTTCCTTCATTTACAATTTCTTCTTTATTAAAATTTTTAACTACAGGTGGAAGTTGAAAAAAGTCTCCACAAAAAATAATCTGTACTCCAGCAAAAGGAAGAGTACTGTTTCTAAATTTTTTAAAAAGAGTGTTTATCATCTCTAATCTTGATGCGTGTAGCATTGATATCTCATCTATGATGAGCACTTTCACATCTTGATATCTTTTAAATAATTTTTCATTCTGCTCTAGCTTGTCTAGAGTATAGCGATCCAATTTTTCATATACACCAATTCCAGTAAAGGAGTGTACTGTCTGTCCACCAATATGAGTAGCGGCTATACCAGTAGAAGCTGTGATTGATGGATTCACAGAGTGAGATTTTAGATATTCAATATATTTATTGAGTACAAAAGTCTTACCAGTTCCGGCAGCTCCAGTTAAGAATACAGAATGTCCCATTTTCATTATATCCAGCGCTTCGTCTTGAGTCATAAAATTATTCTAATTTTAGCATAAAGATTATCTGATTTAAAAAATAAGTCTTTAAAAAAATCAAAAAATGTGTTATTTTATAGAGATGATTTTTAATCTATTTAAGACTAAAAGTAAAGTAAAAAATGCTGTAAAAAAAAATTCTGAAGAAAATATTTCAGGAAACTTTTCTTTTGGTCTTACAGAAGAATTGGTGAGAAGTATATCAAAGGACAAAAATGAGCCTGATTGGATGCTAGAAAAGCGTCTGGAGGCCTACAGGGCCTATAAAGAGACTCCACTTCCAGATTGGGGACCAAGTCTAAAAGATCTCAATTTAAATGAGATAGTCTACTATGTACCTAGCGATCTAAAAGAGCAAAATAGCTGGAGTGAGGTCCCAGAAGAGATAGCAAAGACTTTTGAAAAATTAGGCATACCAAAAGCAGAGAGAGAATATCTCGGAGGAGTAGGTGCTCAATATGACTCTGGAGTAGTCTATCACTCTATTAAAGACTCACTTAAAAAGCAAGGAGTAATATTTGAAAATATGGACACCGCTCTTAAACTTTATCCAGAGATGGTTAAGAAATATTTTATGAATGACTGCATAAAGATTAATGAGCATAAATTCGCATCACTTCATGCAGCTTGCTGGAGCGGAGGAACATTTATTTATGTGCCAAAAGGAGTCAAGGTCCGGATGCCACTACAATCATACTTTAGAATGAATAAAGAAAAGGGAGGACAATTCGAACACACTATCATCATCGCTGATGAAGGAAGTAGTGTAGAGTATATCGAGGGGTGCTCTGCACCAAAATATTCTTATTCTTCGCTTCACGCAGGAGGAGTAGAATTATTCGTAGCAAAAGGAGCTAAAATAAAATACAGCAGTATAGAAAATTGGAGTAAGAATGTATACAATCTAAATACTAAAAAAGCATTAGTATATGAGAGAGGAGAAGTAGAATGGCTCAATGGTAATACTGGTTCATCAACTACAATGCTCTATCCATCATCAATCTTGCTTGGTGAATATGCGAGAAGTGAGAGTCTGGGCATCGCTATGGCAGGTAGAGGACAAAATCAAGATGTAGGAAGTAAAGTGATTCATCTCGCTCCAAATACAAGCAGTGTCATAAAGTCAAAATCAATTGCAAAGAATGGCGGCATATCCAATTATCGTGGATATGTAGAGATCGGTAAAGCAGCAAAGAATAGTAAAGTAGTAGTAGCCTGCGATACTCTCATAATGGATAAAGACTCAAAAGCTCTCGCAATACCAGTAAATAAAGTTTCTAATAGAGATGTAGAGATATCTCACGAAGCAAAAGTTGGGCAACTAAGTGATAAAGAAATATTTTATGCGAACTTACATGCTTTTGATGAATATGGAGCACAGAGATTAATAATAGGAGGATTTGCAAGTGAAGTAATAAAAAAACTACCGCTAGAGTACGCGGTAGAGTTGAATAAGTTGATAGATCTAGAAATAGAAGGGATGTAATTTAAATTAAATATATGATTACTAATAATAAAATAAAATACGGACTTAAAATACATACAGACTTCACTGCTGAAGAGATAATTAATCATACTCATATAATTAATATTGATAAAAGAGAGCATAGAGTAATAAGAGAAGAAAGTATAGCTACCCTTTCCTTTGGAAAGGGGCTGGGAGATAGGACTAATAATTTCCTATCTCATACTATTATCAACTTAAATGTAGAAGGAGCAAGTGTAGAATTTATTGGTAGGTACAAGGCGAATAAGAGTCTCTGCGATGTATCATGTGTTGTAAATCACAATGCTGACAATACTAAGAGTAGTATTAATATAAGAGGAATAGCAGAATTAGAAGGAAAAATAATTTCTAGATCAAATATTTTCGTCCAAGAAAATGTGAGAGGAGTAGAAGGTGAAGAAAAATGTAAATATATTTTCGTTGTTGATGGAGATGAGAGGGCAGGGCTTGTCCGCCATAGCTTTAGCGAAGGTGGAGAGATAGACGCAATACCTAATCTAGATATTAATAGTCACGAAGTGAAAGTCTCTCACGCTGTATCAATTTCTAAAATAAAAAAAGCCGACATTTGGTATGCCGGCTTGCATGGAGCCTCTGAAAAAGAAGCAGTAAAAAGCTTTGAGGAAAATTTTTTGAATTAAAAAATATTTTTTGTCAAGACTGAAAAGTCTTTATTTTGTGATATTATTTAGAAATAACAATACCCAAGTTTGCTATTAATTATTATTTTAAAAATATGTTAGATATTAAATTCATTAGAGAAAATCCAGAATTAATTAAAATGGCTGCTACAAAAAAGAAGCTAAAATTCAATGTTGATGAATTAGTTGAGATGGACAAAAAGAGGCTTGATTTATTACAAAAAATAGAAGACTTAAGAGCAAAGCAAAATGCTGTATCTCTAGAAATACCAAATCTTTCAGGCGAAGATAAGGCTAAAAAGATAGAAGAGATGTCTCTTGTAAAATCTGAACTAAAAAAGCTTGAGGAAGAGATGGAAAAAGTACTTACAGAATGGAAAGCTCTTATGCTCCGTGTACCAAATATTCCAGATATATCAGTACCAGATGGAGAGACTGATGAAAATAATGAAGAAGTAAAAGTCTGGGGTACTCCAAAAACTGAAAAAGAGTTCGGATTTATTCCAAAGGATCATATAGAAATAATGAAAGCTCAGGACTGGGTAGATTTTGAAAGAGGAATAAAAACTTCTGGCTTCAGAGGATATTTTCTAAAAGGTGAAATCGCTTTACTTGATGTCGCTATATGGCAATATGGTATGCAGAAGTGGGCAGCAAAAGGATTTACTCCCATGTTAGTGCCTTCGTTAGTTAAAAAAGAGACTCTGTATGGTTCTGGATATCTTCCGCAAGGACAAGATGATCTTTATAATGATATAGATGGAGATTATTTTGCTGGTACTGCTGAAGTAGCAACTATGAATTATTATGCTGGAGAAATTTTAGATAAAAAAGATCTTCCAAAGAAATTTATTTCTTTTTCTCCATGTTTCAGAAAAGAAGCTGGAGCTCATGGTAAAGATGTTAACGGTCTTATTAGAGTTCATGAATTTATGAAGCTAGAGCAAGTAGTACTTTGTGAAGCTAGTCATGAAGAATCAGTGAATTATCACGAAGAGCTAACTAGACACGCAGAAGAAGTCGCTGAAGAACTTGGTCTACCATATCACAGAGTCGCAAATTGTGGTGGAGATCTAGGACTAGGCCAAGTAAAAAAATATGATCTTGAAGTCTGGATGCCGAGCCAAAATAAATACAGAGAGACGGGCTCTTCATCATATTTTCATGATTTTCAGACTAGAAGACTCAATATCAGATATCGTGATGAGGATGGTAAATTAAAGTTCGTTCACTCACTCAATAATACCGCCATAGCAACTCCTAGATTTTTGCTTATGATAATTGAGAATTATCAGAATGCTGATGGGACAATCACTGTTCCAGAAGCTTTAGTTCCTTATATGGGAGGTAAAAAAATACTAGGTAAATCAATGTTTAATTAAAATAAATGTCAGAATCTAAATATAGAGTAAAAAAGAAAAAGAAATTCAGAAAAAGTTTTGTGTTTTTATTTTTCTTTTTTATATTTTTGATTTTAGTTTTTTTAATTTATAAAGCGACAAATAATTTTGAAGATTTTACTAAATTTTTTATAAAAGAAGAAGAAAAAGAAATCATCTCAGAAAAAGAAAGAAGTTTACTAGATATATTTATAGAAAGATTACCAAGCCAGAATCTTAACTACGCTTCTTCAAGTGTTGAAGAAGATGGTGATGAGAAAATATTTTTGGATGGGACTAGAGAAAATTCTGGATACATATATGTAAACAGTAAAGAAAAAGGAGAATTTGTCTGGACTACTTTCGTCTCCGCTATTTCTGCATTGCCTCTCAAAGAAAAGATAGAAAAAGATCTGAAAAATCTAGAATACATAGATCTTAGGTTTGGTAATAAAATATTTTATAAATGGAGAAGTGAAGAGGTAAATTTGACAAAAGAAATTATACCAAATGAAACTAATTAGAAAATTGATAGTGTTAAATACTTTATATTATGAAAGAAAATTTTGTAGATTCTCTGAGAAAAAAAAGACACGGAGGAAAGCCGATAGTCGTATTAGCGCCTATGGCTGATGTGACTGATGAGGTCTTTAGAAAAATGATAGAAAGATATTCCATGCCATCTGGCCCAGATGTTTTTTGGACTGAGTTCGTTTCTGCAGATGGACTTAGTCACAAAATTGGAAAGAAAAAGCTTTTATTTGATTTGAGATTTTCTAAAAAAGAATTACCAATTCTAGCTCAAATATTTGGCGCTAATAAAGAAAATCTAATTAAAGCCACTAAGATAGTTTATAATCTAGGTTTTTCTGGGATAGATATCAATATGGGCTGCCCTGATAAAAGTATAGAAAAGCAGGGTGCTGGCGCTGCTATGATAAGAAATCCAGATCTAGTAAGAGAAATACTAAGAGATTTAAAAAAGAAAATAAATATTTTAAATAATCCTTCTTCGCTAAAGCTTCGGCAGGATAAAGAAAAAAGATTTTTCTCTTTTTCTATCAAAACTAGAATTGGATTTAATAAGGTAGAATATGAAAATTGGTTTCCAAATATTCTAGATTTTGAACCAGATATATTTACAGTTCACTTGCGCACAAGAAAAGAGCTTAGCCTTGTAAGTGCTCATTGGGAATTAGCAAAAGAAGTAGTTATTTTTATAAAAAAATACTGTGAGAAAAATAAATTAAAAGTCCCATTTATTATTTTAAATGGTGATGTCAAAGATGTTGTAGATGCTAAAAATAAAATCAAAATTTCTGGCGCTGATGGAGTAATGATTGGTAGGGGAGTTTTTGGCACACCTTGGCTTTTTGATGAAAAAGAATATAAGAAAAGATTAGAACAAAATCTTAATACAAAAAAGGGGAAAGAAAATATTTTATTTAGATTGAAAATAATGTTAGAACATACAAAACTCTTTGAAAAAAAGCTTGTGAAAATAAAAAGTTTTAATATAATGAAGAAGCATTATAAGGCATATGTAAATGGCTTTGACGGTGCTAAAGATCTAAGAAATGATCTAATGCTAGCAAAAGATTATAAAGAGGTAAAAAAGATTTGTAATGAGTTTATAAGATTACACTCAAAATAATTATTGTCAAGTTTTTAAAAGGGGAGAAATTACAGTATAATTTAACTATAATTTATATATGAAAAGTAATAATAAAGGATTAGAAAAACCTCAAAATCATTTAGCACTATATAGGAAATATCGTCCTAGTAGATTTGAAGATATGCTTGGGCAAGAATCAGTATTACAGACACTACAAAATGCTATAAAGCAAAATAAAATCTATCACGCATATATATTCTCAGGAGACAGAGGCACGGGAAAGACTACAGCTGCTAGAATATTCGCAAAAGAGATAGGATGCTCTCCTGATGACATATTCGAATTAGACGCAGCAAGCAATAATAGTGTAGAAAATATACGCTTACTAATAGACTCAACTCAAGCTTCTACTTTCGGATCTAGATATAAAGTATATATATTAGATGAAGCTCACATGCTATCAAAATCAGCTTTTAATGCACTTCTAAAGACTCTAGAAGAGCCTCCAGAGCATGTTATCTTCATATTAGCTACTACCGATAGACATAAATTACCAGCTACTATAATTTCCAGATGTCAGGATATTAGATTTTCTTCTCCATCTATAGCTACTTTAGTTAAGCATATAGAAAATATATCTAAAGAAGAAGGCTATCATGTAGCCAAAGAAGCTGAAGAAGAAATAGCCAGAGCAGGAAAAGGATCTTTTAGAGATACTTTAGGAGTGTTAGAGAAGATTTTAAATTCAGCTAATAAAAGTGATATATCTAAAGAAGATGTAGATAATATACTTGGCATTATAGATGAAAATAAAATTTTTAAATTATTAGAATCTGTGTGTAAAAAAGATACAGAATCTGTACTAAGATCAATAAATGAACTCAGTCTAGAGACTGATGATATGATCGAGAAAGCTTATATAAGCTTAATAAAAATGTTCGAGCTCGCTTTGTATTTTAGATTAGTCCGAGAAAAAGAAGCTCAGAAATTTTTATATGACAAAATAGGGGAAGATTTAGTAGAAAATCTTAATGGACTAGCAAATCTATATCCTAAAATAATATCGTCAACTAATTTGTATAAATTATTAGATATAGAAAAAGATATTATAGGTAGTATGAGTCTAAAAGGGTCTATTCTAAATCTAGGGCTTCTAAGAATAATAGAAGAAGATATTACATAATAAATTAATGCTGTATTAAGTATCTAAAGATATTTAAGATAAAGCTTTATTTGTATATATAGAGTCGTAAAAGATATATTGTGCGACACTATATATTTAAAACCCTTTCCTTATAAAGGCCTCAAGTAGCTTTATAAGCTTACGCTTAATATAAAAACAAAATACACCTAGAACGATTCTAAGTGTATTTTGTTTTTATATAGTCACCCAAGACTATTATTAAGGAGAGGCAGAAATGTGGGATTTTTCTAACTCCCCTATTATTAATTATAGCAATTATAAATTCCAATATACAATATTTACAAAAAAAATTTTTATAGTATTTTATTTTTTCTTTACTTCAACAATATTTAGTCCTGGAATCTTATTTAACAACTTCCATAAAGGATCAAAAATCCTCTCAAACAATTTATCTAATCTGATAGTCTTAAATGGAGCAAAAAAATCAAAAGATGATTTTATATTAGAGAAAAACATATCTCCAACATATGAAAATCCTAGAAAAATAATAATCGTGATAATTATAATAAGTGTAGATGGATATAGTTCTAAAATCATACTAATAAAAATTATTTATAATTTATAATATTTGGCTAATTTATAGAAAGTAAAAATTATAGTTATACAAAAAATAATAAATATTAAAACTAATAGATCTGAAAGGCTTATTTCTATCATATATTAATCAAGCGAATCTAGTGCATTTTTAATTCTAGTAAGAGACTCTTTAACGCCGAATATATATATAAGAGTTTTAGGGTCAGGAGATTTTTCTCTACCGGTAAGAGCGTATCTAAGAGGCCAAAGTATATCGCCTTTTCCTTTCTCTTCTGCTAGAGAATATATAGAATTCCAAAAAGCTTCAAAGATTTCTAGATCATTTTCATTACAATCTATATTTTTCTCAAAAATCTCTTTTAAAATATTCAGATTATTTTTTGTTGATTCTCTATTAGATTTTTTCCAAATTATTTCTTCTGGATTAGAATAGATAGGAGCCTCTATATAGTAAGCTAGTTCTCCATCTTCTTCCATTTTTCTTAATTCAGCATAATAGCTAATCCTATCAACCAATACAGGTCTTAATTTCTTTAGTAATTCTTCTCGATATTTTTCTACATTTGGTAAATACTTTTTTATGTAGAATAATTGCTCTTCTTCGGATTGCATCTTGATATATTCTTTATTATACCAATTTAATTTTTCAATATTAAATACAGCTCCAGCCTTTTGAACTTTATGTATATCAAATAAATTAATTAACTCTTCCAGTGAATAAATTTCTCTTTCTCCTCCAGGATTCCAGCCAAGAAAAGCTAGAAAATTTATTAAAGCTTCTTTTAGATATCCATTATTTTTGTAATATTCTACTGATACCATCTCTCCATGCTTTCTTTTGGAAAGTTTTTCTTTTTGTGAAGATAATATTAGAGGTATATGAGCATAGACGGGCTGTTCTTTAACTCCAATAGCCTCTCTTATCAAGATTTGTCTTGGAGTATTAGCAATATGCTCCTCGGCTCTTATAATATGATTAACTCCCATTAAAATATCATCTATTACATTTGAAAAATGAAATATAGGCTCATCAAGAGATTTGGCTATCACAAAATCACCAAGATCTGTAGTATCTACAGAGACTTCGCCTCTTATCATATCTATAAAAGATACTACTTTATTTGGATTCTTAAATCTTATTACTTCGCTTCTTAAAGTTTTCCCTTCTTTTTCCGCTTCTTCTAGTTCTTCTTTGCTTGTCTTTGAAATATAAGCTTTTTCTTCTGCTATTAATTTTTCTAAATATTCTCTGTGAATTTTAAAGTTATCTGACTGCTTCTTAGTTTCATCAAATTTAAATTCTAACCACTCAAAAATATCTATGATGCCTTTTGTATACTCTTCTTTATTTCTTTCAGTATCAGTGTCTTCTATTCTTAAAAGAATCTTTCCATCATTTTGCTTTGTAAAGATATAGTTAAATAGAGCAGTCCTAGCCCCTCCAATGTGAAGAAAGCCTGTGGGGCTAGGAGCAAATCTTGTAATAATCTGTTTATTTTCTGACATAAAGTTATATTTAACTTATATTTCAATACTAAAAATATAGCATAAAATATACCTTTTTCAGACTTGACAAATTTATATATATTTATTATATTAATCTTGTTAAAATTATTTTATAATTTATAAATTTGTTCTTTATGGCAACAAAAATAAATAGCCACCCTTTTTACCAGGATCCACGATTTGTTACAGAAAAACAAATTTTGGAAAAATTAACTGAAATTTGTGGTTTTGATGACACTGTTGGAATAATTGATTATTTCCCAAAAACTCCAGCTATTGATATAGGTTTTATATTAGAACAATCTAAAGAAGAACAAGAAGTAAGTGTTCCTATTTTAAAAAAGGGTTCTAGTATAAAAATATTTTTAAATTCTGGTAGCTGGTTAAATCCTTTTACTATTTCCGAGGAGTTGTCTTTTGAGGCTACCAGAAAAATACTTGTACCTCTGGTCCAGCACTGGTTAGAAGTAATCACTTTTCTAGTTGAATTCTATGGAAAAGAAGAAAAATGTGACAAACTTTTTTTAAAAACTTCTTTAAAAAGTTTAGAGGAATGGAAAAAAGAATTTGCTAGTTAGAATAAAAAGAAATTCTTTTTTTGAAAAACGACTTTAAAGCCAGTAGCAATATGCTGGCTTTTTTCTTTTAATAATTTTTAATAATTATGAGATAATCCTATTTTTATTATTTCTTTTGCAATGAGCTCTGCGGCGCCGGATTTGAAGTTGTTGAGATTATTAAATCTCATTTTTTCATATCTGTCCTTATTTTCCAATATAGAATCTATTGCGTTCAAAAATATTCCCTTTTTAAAATTCGCTTCTTCTATTACAATAGAGCACCCAGCTTTTTCAAAAGTATAAGCATTTAGCATTTGATGATTATTATTACTGAGAGTGATAGGTATTATAATAGTCGGTATACCCCAAGCAGACATTTCAAAAAGTGAAGATCCAGCTCTTGTCACACAGATATCTGCTACTTCATAATATTTTGAGAGATCATCAAAAGCAAAGTAATGATAATTTTCCTTATTAGGATTATCTTTCAAAATGATTTCAGAAGAAATCTTAACTTTATTAAAATTATTTTCTCCGACTTGATGAATTATATTGTATCTTTCTACAAGATCTGGAAGAGCTTCTAAAATCATATTATTAATGGTCTCACTTCCTTGAGATCCTCCTAAAATAAATATATTTTTTCGTCCATTAGAGCTAGTAGGATTATTAATTTTTTTTTCTAGCTTTTCTTTTGACGGTAAATATCCCTGCATTACAGGCTGACCTGTATATGCTGTTTTCTTGATATCAAAATATTTGCCGGCATCTAGATAACTAACCGCAACTCTTTTGGCTATTTTACCAGCTATTAGATTAGTCTTGCCAGGAGCCGAATCGCTCTCGTGAATAAAAATAGGAATAGATAATATTTTAGCAGCAAAGATTACAGGTAAACTAGAATATCCTCCTTTAGCAAATACCACATCTGGATAAATAGAGAAAAGTTTATATAGTGCAACAAAAAAACCAAAAAAGGATTTAATAGGATCTAGTATATTCTCTAAAGAGAAATAAAGTCTCATTTTACCAGCAGGAATATGAACATACTTAATATTTTTAGAATCTAAAAGAGAAGAATTATATTCTTTGTCTGAAAAGAAAAAAATTTCTGAATCAATTATTTGTTCTTTTTGCGTCTCTCTTTCTATTCTCTCAGCTACCGCTATTAATGGATAAAAATGACCTCCTCCTGCACCAGTTAATACTATTTTCATATTTATTAATTATATCAAAATTCTTTTTTATTAAAAGATTCCAAACCTCTTTTTAAATTGATGCTTGATATTTAGAAATATTAAGCAACACACCAAATTCAAACATTAAAAATACTAAAGACGTTCCCCCTTTTGACACGAGTGGTAGTGGGACTCCTGTCAAAGGCGCTAAACCTATAGCCGAAGCTATATTAAGAACTATCTGAAAGAAAAATATTGAGATTATACCTATAACTAAATATTTCCCAAAATTATCTGTTATTCTTCTAGCAATATATATACCCCTTAAAATAATAAAAATAAAAATAATTATTAATAATATAGCCCCAACAAATCCTGTCTCTTCCGCATATACAGCAAATATAGAATCTGATATCTGCTCTGGAAGATAATTAAATTTTTGAATAGACTGCCCTATTCCCCTACCAAAAACCTCTCCTGAGCCTACTGCGATCAAAGATTGATTCAGTTGATATCCGGCACCTAAGGACTCTCTTTCTGGATTAATAAAAGTTAAAACTCTTTCTTTCATATATGGTCTTGCTTCTATCAAAATAAAAAACAAAAGAAATCCTGTCAAAATTAAAATTAAAATATCTCTCCATTTAGCTCCACCCACGAAATATACAATAAAAGATGGAAACAAAATTATCATTAAAGTCCCAAAATCTGGTTGAAGTAAGAGAGCGGCAGAAACCAAAATTACAAAGACAAGAAAAGGTAAAAGCCCCACTCTAAAATCTGTAAAATATTTTTGATACTTGGCACAAAAAAAAGAGATAAGTACTATACTTCCAAATTTTAGTAATTCACTTGGCTGTATAGAAAAAGAAAAAATATTTATCCACCGATGAGCTCCTCCATGATAAAAATTAAGAGCTGGAACAAATACTAAAAGTGTCACAAGAAAAGTAAAGATAAATATTAGGATAGAAAATCTTTTATAATATTTATAATTTATTTTCGTCCCAATAAATAAGGCAGCCATTCCTCCTATAAAAATATATAATAATTGAGATTTAATTATTGTATAAAATTTTAATTCATTATTAGCCAGAATACCTAAAGAGGCAGATAAAAATATCAAAGCTCCAATGACTAATAAAATTATTATTGAAATCAATAAGACCTTATCCACATTTAAATTATAAATTATCTTCTTCATACATGGATTAAGAAATAATATAAAGAGCTATACCTAGCAAAGCAAACATGGCAGTAAATATCCAATATCTCATAACTACTTTTTCTTTGGACCATCCGATGTAAACAAATGTGTTATGAATAGGGGCGACAGGAAAAAGCTTCTTTTTTCTTATCTTTTTAGAGAGAAGTTGCAAGATAGTAGTCAGCACAGTTAAGGTAAATGGTATTGCTATTATTAGAAGTAAAAGAGCTCCATTAGTAAACACAGCTATGATAGCTAATAATATAGCCAGAGGCATAAACCCAACCTCAGAGAGAAAAAATTTGGCTGGAGCGATATTGAACCAAAGAAAAGCTAAAGTAGCTCCTACGACTACAAAGCAAAGCGTAGCTATATCTACTTGATTATTTATAAGGGCTATTATTCCATAGCTAGAAAATATTATAGAAAAAAGTCCCCCAGAAAGCCCATCAAGACCATCTATATTAGATGCTCCATAACAAGCTAAAAATAAAATAATAAAAAATAAAATAATATAAATCCCTAAATGAAAATCTCCCATAAATGGGATATGAATATAATCAAATCCCAATTTAAAATAAAACCAAGCTCCAGATAAAATAGCAAATACAACAACAAAAAGTAGTCTCCATTTAAGTGGAATGCCAACTTCTTTATGCTTATCTACAATATTTAAATTACCTGTAGAGGCTAAATCGTCTAAAAGGCCAATTATGGAAGCAAGAATGAATATTGCTATAGGTAGCCAAGTCTGATTTCTAGAGACAAAATTTAATTTATCAAAAATATTAAAATGAAAAATATTAGATAAAATAAAATAAAAGAAAATAGTAAGTAATGTTGACATCACAATCACAAGACCTCCCATTCTAGGAGTCTCTCTCTTTCCGTCTCCTAGTATAGAAGCAGTTATGGATGCTGCTTGTCCATCTATAGTAGTACTAATATTTTTTTTCTTCCACATCTTATATTTATATAAATATCTAGATATAAAAGGTGTAATAAGGAGCCCTATAATAAAAGCGGTTATAGATGGCCATAATATTTTAAAAATAGAAAGAGTGGAAAAAGTAAGCCCAGAGGTTGTTGTTAATATGTTTTCAGTCATATTTAATTAAAATTTATTAATTATGGATTAATAAATATAGTATATCATTTAAAAAATCCTTTTAAATGTTGACTGAATCAAGTATAACTTATATATTAATTTAAATAATCTAAAGTCGCTCTATATAATTTATCAACATCTTGAAATCTACCATCAAAAGATGAACCTAATACTACTATGACGACGGGATGATCCACTTCTGAATTAAAAATTATAGCTAAATTGCCACCCGCAGCTTCTGTAAAGCCTGTTTTTGAAGCTAAAAGGCCTACAGTATGCCCTGCACCCTTATTAGTATTAGGTATCTGGTATATTTTTTCTGAGTTAGATCTAAGGTCGACTTTTGAATTTATGGTATAAGACATTATATCTGGTATAAGCTCATAGCTTTTTGCAAAAAGCTTAGCAAATTCTAACGCACTCCCCTTACCTCCTATAATATCACCATAATCAAGACCGGAAGCAGAATTGAAAATGAAATCTTTAAAACCAAGATTTCTAACATAATTATTCATTTCTTTAACAAAATCTTTATTAGTATAAGAAAGAGAAGACGCTACTATATCCATAGACGAATTAGAAGATATGGTCAATCCGTATTTAAGCAATTCTCCCATTTTCCATCTTTGGCCTTCTTTCATGCCTATATCAAGATTTTCATCTTCTCTCATTAAGGATTTTTTTATTAGAATATCAGTATCATAATCTTGTAAATGTATGGCAGTAATAGCAGTTATCACTTTTGTTAGAGATGCTAGAGGTAAGATATCATTTTCATTTCTTGAGTAAATTATTTTATCTTCTTTAAAATCAAAAACTACAAAGCTTTTTGCTTTTATTTCTAAATCTTTAAAATTATTTTCTTTCTTTTCTAGAAGATTCCATTTTTTTTGTAAATTTAAAATACTTTTATGTATATTCTTATCAGATTCATTATTAATAGAAAATAAGTTATTTTTTTCTATAGATTTAGAGAAAATCTTAGGCGAGGAACTTAGAAAGTTAAGTAGGATAAAAAAACCAATTAATCCAATTAATGCAAAGGAATGCATGTGTTCATGCCGCGAAACATCTTTTTTTCTTTTTGTATTGTCTTGATTCATAATTCTAGATTATTTTTGATCTACTCTTCTTTTTCATCTCTTAAGACATCTCTTAATCTTTCAGTAAAGTCTTGATTTATTTTTTCATATTCCGGAAGATCTTTTATGTCATCTACACCTAATTTTTGCATTGCTTCAATAGATAAGCTGTATTTTTCTCCTTCTTTCTTTATTAATCCTCTTGCGGATAAAGAACGAATACTTTGACTTGATTGGACACCTCTTATAAAAGAGATTTCATTTTTTGTTGCTCTACCTAGATATGCACATATAGTGATCACCTGCAAAGCAGCCGGAGTTAATTCCCCCTCTAGTTCATCTTGACGGATATGTTTCACTATATTACTCATTTCATCTTTAATAGCAAGAATATATTCTTTACTATTAGCTGAATTAATTATAGTGAGTCCAATATCATTAAAAAAATTTTTAAGCTCTTCTATGGCTTGTAATATATTTTTTTCTTCCACATCTTGATTAGAAAGAAATTCCTTTATTTTATTAATAGCTATAGAATCATTATAAGCAAACAATATAGTAGCTATTTCTTTTTTAAGATTACTCATTTCCATTTTTTTATTATATCATGAAGAATAAGAATTATTAATTTGATGAGCTTTTGGAGATGGCTATTTCATTATGATTTTCTCCTTGTTCTGCATTTAAAAGTCCATTCTTAATGAGTTCTAGCATCGCTAAAAACGCTACAACAAAAGCTGACTTTTTTTCTTCTAGATTTTTAGCGTCAAATCCAACACTATTAGAAAAATCTTTAAAGGAAATATTGAAACTATTTTTTACTCTCTCTAATAAACTTTCTATAACATCTTCTATTTTAAGAACTTGGCGAACAGCAACTTGTTTTAATTTTTCTTTCTTTGGTATCTTAAGTAAAGAAGCTATAGCGATAGAATGTAAAAGTGTGACAGTTAATCTCTCGTCATAAACAAAAACAATATCTTTATTTTTAAATCTAGGTAAAGAGTATAAAATATGCTTACCGTACACTTTGTGTATACCTTTTGAGGCATTAATCATAGATTTATACAATTCCAATTTTTGCTCTAAATTAGATATAGATTCTTTTTCTTCTTCTGTATATTCTAGATTTGGAAATAAAGATTTTGCTTTTATAAGCATTAGAGTGGAAGCTACTGAGATGAATTTAGATATATCTATTATGTCCTTATGACCAGTATTCTCTAATTCTTTTATATAAGAAATATATTCATCAGTAATCTGAGATAGAGAGAATTCATTTATAGATAATTTTCTAGCTTCTATCAATTCTATAAGCTTAAAATACGGACCAGAAAATCTTTCTAGATTTACATTAAAAATAGATTGCATGATACCTAGATATTGTATCACAAAAATGTCTTAAAAATCGAGACCTGTATCTAATCTGACTTTCCTCATGACTTCTTCAGCTTTTTTATTTGCTTTTTTAGCACCAGACTTCATTATAGAAAAAATTTCCTTTTTACCTTTTGCTGTCTTAGTGTAATAATCATATTTCTTTTGCATTTCTGCAAAATATTTTACGAAAGCATTATAAAGATCTTCTTTAGCCTCTTTATAGCTATAAGGAATTAGCTCACTATTTAAAAACTTTTCTCTCAATCTCTTATTCTCTACCTCATTTAGAAATAATTTATGAATATTATAAATATTATTTTCATCTGGATTCTTTTTTTCATTTGGCATCTTACTATCAGTCTTTATACTCATAATCTTTTTCTTTATTATCTCTAAAGAACCAAATACTTCTATTTGATTATTTTTACTCTTAGCCATCTTATTACCATCTATCCCAAGAACAGTACCTGTATCCGCTTCTATATAAGCTTTAGGCATTTTAAAAGTATTTACTTTGTAGGCTCTATTATATTTACCCGCTATCTCTCTAGCGTATTCTAGATGTTGTTCTTGATCTTTACCTACCGGAACTATATCTGCATTATAAATTAAAATGTCAGCCGCCATAAGGACAGGATAATCAAAAAGTCCAGCATTAATATCTTTAAGATTTTCAATATTCATTTGCTCTGTTTTTGATTGTCCTGCTTTATCCTTAAAAGAATGAGCCAAAAAAAGCATAGGGATCGGTGTCACTGTATTCAAAATCCATCCAAGCTCAGCGACTTTTTCTATATCACTCTGCTTAAAGATATGGACTTTTTCTTTTTTTATTCCACAAGCTAAATATGTCGCAACGGTATTAAAAGTACTATCTAATCTAGCAGCCTTATCTTTTAAAGTAGTCATAGAATGATAATCTGCAACAAAAATATATGACTCATATTGAGATGTGTTGATCAGATTGACTATTTGTCTTATCGCTCCAAAATAATTGCCTATATGAATATTTCCACTTGACTGAATAGCGGAAACTAATATTTTTTTTGAATTTTTACTTTCTTTTTTCATTTTTATTTTTTAGTTTTATCTTTTGTTGTTGTGTCTGCCACTGGGGTGGCTGTACCACCTTTGCTATTATTGTAGAATTTTCTTAAATCTATTATGCGTTGATCATTTGGTAAAATCTTCTCGAGGGCTGATATTATATTGTCTGCATTTGTATAATCTTTAGCTAATATATAAGTGACTGAAAGATAATAAGCAGCTGTAAGATTGTTTCTGTCAATATTAAGAACGCTCATAAAAGCTGTATATGCTTGATTTAATTCTTCTTGATTTAATTCTTTCTTATTTAAGATTAAAACTCCATATTGTAAATAAGCATCTACACTTTGTGGATCAGCTTGTACTGCTTGCGCAGCATAATTAATAGCAGCGTCTCTATCATTAGCTTGCACAGCAAGTTGTGAAAATAGATAAAAAGCTGATGAGTAATTAGGCTTGATCTCTAAAGATTTTTTAATAGTCGCCGCAGTAGAATCTATGTTTTTACTGTAAGAATACTCTAGATTAGCTAAAGATAAATAAATAGAAGGATTCTTTGGATAAAGACTGTAAGCTTTACCAAAAGCTTCTTTAGCATTATTATAATCTGTATCCCTATTTTCTTTATCAATAGTCATTAAGAATGAATAAACATTACCTAATGCAATGTAGTTATTATAATCTTTTATATCTAGATTTATAGCTGTTTTGGCAGAGGCTATAGCATTATTCATAGAATTCAAAACTTCTTTTTCTAAAGCTGTTGTATCTGTAGCTGCTTGATTATTAAGGATTTGTTGTGTCTTAAATACATAGAATTGGCTCAATAATCTATAATCAGAATCATCATTAGATATTCTAGCGGCTTTCAGCAAACCATTTTCTAAATTGTTTATATTTGAATCTACTTGATAGGCTTTTATGGAATTAGCAGAGACAGAAGTAGCTCTAACTCTATTTATTATCATAATAAATCCGATTAAGATTAATATAAATAATATCCCAAAAATAGCAAAGTAAATTTTAGATACTTTTACCTCTTTCCATTTTATAGTATGAGAAAGCACCAAACCCATTGTGATTGCTAAAAATATTAGTGTAGCTATAACATTAGCAAAGAAAAAGAATAAAGCCGCGGAGAAAATAAATGAAGCAGAAGAAGCTACAAGATAAAATCTATTTTCTTCGTCTAATTCTAGATAGGAATTAACCCCTGATGTCTTTTTTAATTTTTTCCAGATCGTAAATAATACAGACAACACAATAAATCCAACCAATATAGCTCCGATTATACCGATTGTTGTGAAAAATGTAGTAAAAGTGGAATAAGAAGATGTAAAATCAGTCCCCCAATAATTAGAATTGACTACTGATTGTGGTTTTTCTTTTTGCCAAACTTTATAAAAGTCTGACGGACCAGATCCAAACACTTTACCTTGCTTTAATTGAGACCACCCCAGTCCCATACTTACATTGATTTTGGGCTTTATAAAATTATAACTAACTCCTGTGTATTTGCTAGTAAATGTGCCTAATTTAGTAACTATATTATTAGTAAAAGCGCTAGAAATAGAAAGAAATACAGTAAAAACAAGAGAAATTATAAAAATATAGAAAGAATATTGTTTATAAAATACTTTTTTCTCTAATTTGACTTCTTCTGACTCTACTCTTTTATTCCTTGCGATTAAAAAAACAGCTAAAGAAGCTAAAAGTAAAGCGAGCCAAATATCTGGTATTAAGACTAAGATTAGTATTATAATGTGCAAACCAATTAATATTCCAGTTATGATTTTTTGCTTTTTAGAAAAAGCAATAGTCTCAAAATATACTAGAGCGATAACTACAAACATACCAGAAACAGCTGCCACAATATCCCAACTATCCACCAGAAAAACTATCTTATTGGCAAAATTAGACATTCCAAATTTAGAAAATAATATACCTAAGATAACTGCTACTGTAACCAAAAGATTACCCAATACAAAAAGTATCCAAGATAATCTCTTGGAGATTTTAGAATAAGAAGATAAAAGGTAAGTCAAAAATATTATAGATAAGAAAGCTATTCCGCTTTGCATAAAAAGATATTTTCCGAAAAGATTATCTCCTAAATTGCCAGAAAAAATACTTGAAAGTATTACTAGAGCAGGAAATCCTAAAAACATAATTCTAACTAATTTATTCTCTGGAATTAGAATCTCTTTCTTAAAGAAGAGAAACAGGATATAAAATATTAGAGACAATAAAGTTACAAAAACTAAAACTAGAGCCTTACTTAAATCAGCCGTTAAAAGAGTTGATAGAAAAGGTATCTTTACAGAAAAGAAAAAAGAAAGACCGAATAAAGCTAATAAAAACGAAATAAACACGAATATTTTGTGTGATGATATTTTTAATGACATATTAAATTATTAATAAAAATCCAATAAATTGACCCTTTTATCTTATAAAAGATCTAAATATATTATATCATAAGAAAAATGATATTTTATATATTTAAATATCTTCTCATAGCTAAAATAGAAGAAACTGATGATAAAATAAAGCTTATTAATAATAATAAAATAAACAAGGAGAAAAAATTATCAAGATAATACCTATAAATACTAAGTCCGTCCAAAAATTGAGAAGTCTTTTGAGAGATATAATATGTTATGGGGAAAAATAATATCATAGCTAAAATAGAAGATAAAATAGCATAAATAGAAGATTCTACTAAAAATGGTCCCCGTATATATGTATTAGAAGCACCCACCAACTTCATAACTGCTATCTCATCTTTAAATATAAATATAGATAAACGAATAGTGTTAAAAATTATAAGAGAGCTCATCAATATGAATATAAGTGTTATCCAATAGCCGATAGTATTTACCCAATTAACCACATTATTTAATTTATCTATTGTTGGCTTTAATTCAAAATAATTTACATCATCTATTATAGAATAAGATTCTCCTAAAAATTCAGAACCAGCCTTGAGTGAAGCAGCAATGGATTCATAACTTTTTGTATCTTGAGCTACTACAGTGAGCATGGAACCAAAAGGATTTTCTCCTACCTCTTCAAGAGCTGCTAATATTATCGCGTCATTCTCATGCTCTTCTTTGAATTTATTTAAAACTTCTTCTTTATTAGCATAGATTACCGACTTTACTTCTGGCAAACTCATTAATTTATCTTTTATCAAAATAGCTTCTTCATCTGTGGTATTTAATTTAAAATACACCTTTATATCTACCTTACTTTCTATCTCATTAATAGTATAATCAAAAATCCCTCTAAAAAAGAAAAATATTCCAATAATAATAAGCGTCGTGGTGAGTATGGCTACAGAAGAAATAGATACTGTCTTATTTCTTAAAAAGTTAAGAGTTCCTGATTTTAATGTTCTTTTTATATATACTAATGTGTTATTCATAATTTTATTTTATACAGTATATTTACCAACTCTTTCGTCTTTTAAGATTTTACCATCTTCCATAGTTATAACTCTTTTCTTTAAATGATCGATAATGCCCTTATTGTGTGTAGTCAAGATCACTGTAGTACCTAAATCATTAATCTTTTTAAGAATCTGAATAATATCATAAGTATTCACCGGATCTAGATTACCTGTTGGTTCATCAGCAATTATTATTTCCGGTCTATTAACTAAGGCTCTTGCTATAGCCACTCTTTGCTTTTCTCCACCAGACAATTGATTAGGAAAATGGAAAATTTTATTTCCTAAATCTACCAATTCTAATACATGAGGCACATCTTTTTCTATATCCTCATCTGTCTTACCTGCAGCTTCCATCGCAAAAGCGATGTTTTCAAATACTGTTTTATTCATGAGTAATCTATAATCTTGAAATACAATACCTATTTTTCTTCTAAAATTAACAAGGTCTCTTCCTTTTAATTTTTGAATCTGGCTAGAGTGAAAAGATATTTTACCACCCGTAGGCTTTTCTTCTGCTAATATCATTTTTATTAGAGTAGTCTTACCTGCTCCTGAATGACCCACAACGGAAACTAATTCCCCTTTTTCTATAGTCAAATTAATATCATCCAAAACAATAGCTCCACCAGGATATTCTTTTCGTATATTTTCAAAATAAAGCATAGAAAATAGCAATAAATTATTATCTTTTCATTCTATCATAATTTCCAGTATTAAAAAAAATAGTTATTAACAAAAGCTAAATACTCTTTTCTTTTTCTATAAATTCATCTATTTCTCCTTTCTCTAAAATTTTATCAATATCAGTAGTTTCTACTCCAGTCCTTAGGTCTTTTACAAGTTTATATGGATGCAAAACATAATTCCTAATCTGATTGCCCCACTCTATTTCTGTAGTTTTAGAAATTTTCATCCCCTCTTTTTCTTTTAACTTATTTTCTTCTTCTATTTTAAATAATTTTGCATAGAGCATATTTATAGCCTTTTCCTTATTTTGCTCTTGAGATCTTTCAGATGATACATGTACTGCAATATTTGTTGGCCTATGAATTACTCTCACCGCAGTCTCTCTTTTATTTACATTTTGTCCGCCTGGCCCACTAGATTTTGAAGTTTCTATTTCTATATCATCAGGATTAATATTATTTTTAAATTTATCAAATTCTAATTTTGGAAGTATTGGCAGTACTTCTACCATCGCAAAGCTCGTATGTCTCTTACCGTTACTATTAAATGGAGAAATTCTGACGAGCCTATGCACTCCTGATTCATTTTTTATTTTCCCATATACATTTTTACCTATTATTTCTAGACTTATATTTCTATATCCACCATGATCATTTTTATTTTCATGTAAAATATTTATGTTAGTAATTTTGGTTTCTTGCCAAGCTGAAGCTTTATGCGAAAGCTGGTCGAAGTATTTTAAGTACATATTGAGTAGCATTCTCGCCCAATCTTCACTATCGTCTCCACCTGCTCCTGCCAATATATTTATTATTGCTCCACCAGCGAGAAGAGCGCTTCCTCCTTCTAATTCCGTCTTGAGATCTTTTATCTTCTGAATTACTTCTTGCGCCTTCGCTTTATCATTCCAAAAATTCACATCGTTCATCTGCGCTTCTAATTCTTGTATTTGTTTCTGTGTCTCGCTGGAGCCTTGCGCGGAAGCGGATTGAATATTTTGTTTATCGGGATTCATAATTATTAAAATTATACTCAAAAATCAATATGTTTTTAAGACTTGACAACATAGATTTATATATGATAAAATATATTTAGAATTTTAAACAAATTGTTCACATTTTAAAATAATCAAAATGAATAAGGAAGACTTAAATCAAGAAGAAATAAATCAAATCTTGAAAAAATTAACTATCGGCACTGTTGTAAAATCAACATACGCTTCTACAAAAATTGTTATAGACAAAGATAGAACAATTCGTGTAGGACAAGGACCGTTGTCTGAAAGTCTTGAACGTATAGCTAGAAATATACTACAAGGAAAAATCTCTGGTAAGAATCATACTTGGATTTTAGAAGAAAAAGAGGCAAAAAAGATTAAGGACGCAGAAAAAGAAAAAATGCAAGATAGAATTTTTATTCTAAAAAGCGAAATTGCACGCCTTGAAGACATAATTACTATTCTCTAAAAAACAAAAGTCATCTCTACATAATAGAGGTGACTTTTTATTTTAATACTACCTCCCTCAATTTCTCATCTTCAAAACTTTCACAAATATAATTTGCAATAGATAAATCTTCATCGTTATTAAAAGCGTGCTCATTTGGTATTGCGACAACTGGAATACCGGCTGCTTTTGCAGACTTTACTCCAGCAAAACTGTCCTCTATAGCCAGACAGTCGGATTTTTGTATCATAAACTCATTTGGGTTTTGATTTAATTTTTCAAAAATTTTATTATAAATTTCTGGATCAGGTTTACTTTTTTCAATGTTTTCTACAGTCAAAATAATATCAAACTCATGCCATAAATTATATTTATCAAAAAGTATCTTGACGGTATTTAATCTAGCGGTAGTCGCTACAAATTTTCTTATTTTATTTTCATTTAGAAAATCTAAAAATTCTCGCGCACCCTTAGTCATTTTTACTTTATTTTCATATTCACGAAAAACTATTTCATCTTGCTCTTTTAATAATTCTTCAGCTGAAATCTCTTCTCCGGTCTCATTTTTAAAATATTCTGAGAAAGTCTCCATTAATTCTATAGTCTTGCTACCTTTATTATGGGGAAGAATTTTGTATTCAAGACCCCTATTCTCAAACATTACTTTATGAGCATCTTTATATACACTAAGATTATCAAATAATGTCCCATCCAAATCAAAAATAATAGCTTTTTTCATATATAAAATTATAACAAATAAAGATATTTTTAATACTTGACTACTAAAATAGTTTAGTATATATTTTAAAAGCATTATTAAAATAAAACTTTAAATTTGGCTATGGCAAATATTGACAAAAAAGAAGATATTTTAAAGATGTTGGATCTTCTTGAACAAAAAACAAACAAGCAAGAATGGGCTAAAACTTTTATAAATATTTATAGAAGATTTATAGAAAAATATGGAGATAAATGGGAAAAGCAGTGTGAAGTTGAATTAGAATTAGAAGAAATAGTATTGTTCCAATCTGATTATACAGAAATTAAATATTTACGTATTTTTAGAGATTTATTATCAACTTTACTTAATGTTAGTATTACTTTACCCAAACTAGATTTCATATATATAAAATTTGAAATAAATATTTCTTAAAATTGTTTTGCCTAATTTATCGCTCGAGAGAGCGATTTTTTTGAGCCACTTGCAGGGATCGAACCTGCGACCTTCTCGTTACGAGTGAGATGCTCTACCAACTGAGCTAAAGTGGCTTTGCTAACTATTTTAGCAGAAATTTATCTAAAACTAAACTCTTCAAAATGAATGTCTGTAATATTTAATTTCTTTGCGTCGATTATGATCGCCTCTCGCATAGCTATAGGCCCGCAAATATAAAGTGAAATATTTTTGTATTGTTCTTCTTTGGAATGGTTAGAGAAAGACAGTGTTTTTATTTTTTCTTCTATATTTGCAAATTTAAAGAATCCTAACTTATTAGTGTCATGAAGGATAAAATTAATATTACTTGGCAGATCTTTTTCTATTTCTTCTTTATATACTGCTTCTGATTCATCTTTTACACTCCAGACAAAAATTATCTTTTTATTTGGATTATTATTTAATTTATAATCTTGTAAAATTGCTAAAAATGGAGTTATACCAATTCCTCCCGCAATCCAAATCTCGAGATTATTTTTACTTTTATCAGAAATAAATCTCCCATATGGTCCATCAACTTTGACTTCTATATCAGCATTCAGATTTTTAAATAAGTTGTCAGTCCAGTCTCCTAATACTTTTATAGACAGCCTTATTTCTCCTTTTTCATTTGGAGCATTTGATATTGTGAACGGGTGAATTTCTTTAAGAATGTCTTGATAAAATTTAAAAAAAGCAAATTGTCCAGCTTTCCAAATAAATTTATCTTTTTTGCTTTGTGGAGCTAAAAATAATTCTACACAAGATATATTTTCGAATTTTCTTATACTAAATATCCTATAAGTGTTTTTCTTTTTTAGAAATCTAAAATAGATAGATATATAAAATAATGACACTAAACCAATAGTATACACAAGATACACATATATAGATAAAGTAGTATTTGAAAATGTTAAAGTCCTAACGCCTATAGAATGATATATACCGATTAGAAATAATAATCCCATAAAGTAATGAGAATATTTCCAGATATGATAAGGAATATTGAATATCTTTTTGACAACTGGAATATGGGGTAAAGCAGAAATTATTATTAAAATGAAAAACGCCAACATAAGTGGATTGGCAATATCTTTGGCTAATGAAAAGAAGCCGGAGATTTGTCCTCTAGAGCTATTTATAAGAGTGTTGTGAAGAATTATAAGCAAAAAAATAAAGTAAGCACTATATTTGTGAGCGACATAGACTTTATCAAGTCCAGAAAATATCTTTTCTAAAAGCTTGATACGGGTAGCCAACAAGATATTAAAAGATATTAAAGTCATAAGAAGGGTAGCATAATATTCTCCTTGCTTTTCTATGATAAATCTAAAAAAATTATCATAATATCCAAATATGTCTTCTTTCGCCAAGAAATAAAATGCAAGATACCAGATGACAGTGTGGATTACTAAGATTATAAATAGCCCAAATTTAAAGCTTGTTTTCATAATATTGATATTTTATATATCTTATCACATATATCAAGGTATAATATACTAGAGATATTGATCTAATTAAATAACTAGAACTTTATCTCTTTAAGTCTAGTTTTATTATTAATAATAAAAATATGTCTACAACAACAATTATTATCATCTTAGTCGTCTTAGTAGTTCTTTATTTCTTACTAAAGAAAAAGAAACAATAATCTGAGATAAAAATCGATAATAATACAAAAAGCCACGAAAGTGGCTTTTTGTATTTTATAAAAATGGAGCCAATAATCGGGATCGAACCGATGACCTCATCCTTACCATGGATGTGCTCTACCAACTGAGCTATATTGGCTAATTTTAAAAAAATATCAAAAACTAAAATTTTATTTTTGAAATTAATTTTTCTGAGCTATATTATATTCAAAAAGTATATTTTGATTATATCAAAAAATGATCTAATCTTCAATTGAGAGTATCTTGCTTGGAGAAGTGTGCCCTGAGACCAGCCTGACATTTTTCTTTTTCAATTCCTTTTTTAATATTTCTATCACTCTCTCATTTGCCCAACCATTCCTAGCTTCTTCTCTCACTGACACTAAAAATTCATCTTCTTTTTTAGATTTTTCAAAAGATTCATTTTTCTGCTCTGTCTTTACTTTTACTTTTATATACATAAAAAGACTATTTAATAAATAAGGCTGCTAATAAACCTAATACCCCTAAAATAAGACCTATAATTGCGCCTTTGGACGGCAACTCTGAAAAAATCAAATAGGTTATTATTGGTTCAGCTATTATTATAGATGTTATAGAAATCACACCGATAATCCATATATCATCAAAATATTTAATTCCTAACATATATCCTAGTATTAGAAAAATTCCGGCTATCATCATAATACATGACATTTTTAAAAATGTTGGTAAAAAATTATTAACATTTTTTGCTGCAATGACTTCAGAATAAATTGCTAAGGCTTCCCCAAAAATAATAAATAATATAGGTATAATCTTTCGCATATTTTAATTATATATTAAGTATTTTTTCTCTCTTCCAATTCTCTATATCTTTATGATTCCCAGACAACAAGACTTTTGGTGCAGAATATTTTTTTAATTTACCAGTCTTTTTATCACCAATTTTCCTCTCATATATTTCCGGGCGTGCATACATTTCACTACTTGCAACCCTATTTTCTTCAATACTTTCATTGTCATGCAAAACTCCAGAAATTTGTCTTGATATGCTGTCTATCATAATATTTGCCGCTAGCTCTCCACCAGTCAAAATAAAATTCCCCACTGATATATTTTCTATTTTAAAATCAAATTTAACTCCTTTTTCTTTTAGAGATTTTTTATTATTATTTAAAATATCTTTTAATACTAGATTGACTCTAGCATCTACTCCCTCATATCTACCGCAGATAAATATAATATGCGTATATTGTTTTGCGTATTCTTTTGCGATATTATTAGTAAAAATTTTTGCTGATGGTACAAAATTTACTACTAATAAATTTATTTTTTTATTTCTTTCTTGTCGCGCCGAAGCCTTGGCGAAGGAGGATAATATCTTTTCAAAAGTATTTATTATAGGATCAATCCAGAGTACCATACCAGGTCCACCACCAAATGGCTTTCCGTCTGTACGTCCGTGCTTGTCTTTTGTATAATCACGAAGCTGATATGACTTTACAGAGATTAATTTATTGTTTTGAGCACGACCTAGAATAGACTCTTTTGTATAAGAATCTATCATTTCTGGAAAAAGTGTGATCGCAAAATATTTCATAAAACTATTATAACAAAAAATAAAACCGCTTATTTTGTTTGCGGTTTTACTCTTTATACTAAATCCCCTTTATACCATCCATCACTGCGTCTACATCATCAAGGTGTGATCTATATCCTTCTCCTGATTGAGCTCCAAGCATTTCTGCTGGCTCATTAATCTTAAGATTAACTCTGGCATTATTTTTCATCCCTACGACTCTTAGAAGCGTACGGATAGCTTTTGCGGTTGCTCCTTGGCGACCAATAATCTTACCCATATCATCTTTATTAACGTCGACAGTGATGAGAACTCCCATTTCATCTACTTTTCTATCAATCTTTACTTCATTTGGATTATCTACTAAATTCTTTACTATGAACTCTACGAATTCTGAATCTTTAACCATATATTTATTCTTTTCTTATTTAATTTTAAAATAAACTTATAACAAAATTATTATATCACAAAACAAAGATTTCATTTTCAGATTTATAAACACTTTTAAGAAAAATCAAAAATTATTTCTTTTTTAATTCTTTCTTTGGCTTTGTAACACTCTTTTTTGGAAGCACATTTTTCTTCTTACCTTCTACTAGATTTTGAGCTACTAAGAAATTAAAAACAGTTGGAGTAACTTTAGCGCCCACACCCATCCAATACTTTATCCTATCAGCTTTGAAAATATTTTTACCGCTTTTAGCATCATAAAATCCCAAATCCTCTATAAATTTATGAGTCTTTGGCTTATATGTGTGTGGGGTGACGATCAATTTGAAATGAGGGTCATTCTTCCTTCCTAATCTTTGTAATCTGATTTTTAGCATAATAAATTTGAATATTAATTTTTATTTCACTAATATATCACATTTTTAGAAAAAAGAAAAGCGCCCTGTATCTAGAGCGCAATAATTCCTTTTTCCTTTTATACTCTAAAAAGAATCCATTTAGAGAAAAATTTGTTTTCCTCACCCATTTTTGCAATACCTATGTAAATGCAAAAATATATAACTTCACATAATATGAAAAACAAATTTTTAGAATTTGTCTTGGATTCATCTAAAATCCAAAACAAATAAACTAAAATGAAAAAAGGTGCTAACAAAACTATCAATTTTATTATTCTTTTCATTTTGTTAATTATTTATGAGTTTTGAAATTACAATACCGAAAATATAATATAAAAAATATATGAAAAAGTCAAGTCTAAATAAAAAGTAAAAAACCGCACCTTGTGAGATGCGGTCCAAAAAATAATTTTTGGTTGTCCGTTTTGAGTAGCAGTTCTGAGTTGTCTGTTTAAGGACTTCTCAAGAACGCTACCAAAAGGACTAAATGTTCTTCTTAAATTCTTCTTTCTACTCTTTTTCAGGTTTACCTGAAGATTTGTAAGAAGTTTTTGATTCCAAATTTTTTCTCTTAGAAGCTTCTTTTTACGGAAGATACTTTTGAGATTTGAAATTGAATTTAAAAGAACTTGCCCTGCAGGATTTTTTGGACTTTGGAAATCTTTTCAGATTTTCCTTATCCTATCCATGGGTGGATATCCATGCTGGGACACATAATATATACTATATAAAAAAATAATGCAAGTCTTTTACAAGTTAAATGTTAAGAAATCTTAACATTACTAAAAAGCCTTATTTTACAAGCTGATAATCTATCTGTTTTAATTCTAAGTCCGCACTTTTTACCTTTATTCTGATTCTATCTCCTATTCTATATTCATCTCCACTATTCTCACCAAAAATTCTTGACTTTTTCTCATCATAAATATAAAAATCATCTCCGATATCTCTCAATCTTACCATGCCTTCACATTTACTTTTCTTTTCTTCTACATATATACCCCATTGTGATACTCCAGATATTACACCATCAAAATCTTGCCCTACTCTATATGACATATACTCGACTTGCTTATACTTTATACTTCCTCTCTCTGCATCAGCCGCTTCTTTTTCTCTCTTACTTGCAAGAGCACACATTCTGTCAAAATAATTTTTCTCTTCTGCTTTTAAAAAGTCTTTTTTAAGTACTCGCATCAGGATACGATGAAGCATCACATCTGGATATCGTCTAATAGGAGAGGTAAAATGTGAATAAAATGGGAAAGCAAGACCATAATGGCCAATATTCTTTGTAGAATATACAGCTTTTTGCATGCTTCTTGATATGTGCATTGAAAGAAGATCCTTTTCGGCTTCTCTATTTTCATTCTTCAGCTTTGCTAATAATTTATTTAATTCTGATGATGGAATAAGCCCATCAATAAATCTAACTTTTTCCCCTATTGATCTTATAAATAGATCTAGCTCGTGCATCTTATCAGGATCTGGCTTATCGTGAATTCTGTAGACAGATATTTCTGGCATATTATTTTTGACTTCCTCATCAAAAATGAATTTTGATACTTCTCGATTAGCGAGTAACATCAATTCTTCTATAAGCTTATTAGAATCTTTTCTTTCTTTTACAAAAACATCCACAGGAACTCCTTTGTCATCTAATTTAAATTTTACCTCTTCTGTCTCTATTATCAGAGCTCCATCTTTTATTTTTTTAGCTTCTAACTTCTTAGCAAGATTATTAATAATTGTTAATTCTTCTTTATATAATTCATTTCTTCCTTCTATACTTTCTCCAGCTTCTTCATAAGTAAAGCGCTTGTCTGACTTTATAATAGCCCTTCCGAACCAAGAATTAATAACTTCTGCTTCTTTATTCATCTCAAATACAGCGCTCATGACTAATCTCTCTTTGCCTTCTACAAGAGAGCACAGATCGTTGGAAAGTACTTCCGGAAGCATTGGTATTGTCCTATCTACCAGATAGACGCTAGTCTCCCGAAATATAGCCTCTTCATCCATTTTCATATCTTGCTTTAAATAGTGAGATACATCAGCGATATGAATACCTATTTCAAAATTATTATTATCTAACTTTCTAAAGCTTATAGCATCATCAAAATCTTTAGCGTCTGCTGGATCAATAGTAAAAGTAAGAATATCTCTAAAGTCCCTTCTTCCGTCTATACCATTCATGTTTATCTTTTTATCTTCTTCTGTAATACCTTTTTTATGAATCTCTTTTGCTTCTTCTTTCACTTCTACATTATGCTCATCAGAAAAGCCTCTTTCAAGAGCAAAAGCTAACATCTCAGCATTATTTTCTCCTGGGCGACCGAGTATCTTTATAACTTTTGCAAAAGGAGACTTCTTGTGATCCTCCCAATTTAATATCTCAGCGATGACTTTTTGTCCTGCTTCAGCTCCTTCTGCATCTTCTTTTTTTATAATAAAGTCTACATAAGTCTTTTTATCATCAGGAATAAGAAAGAAAACTCCATGATCTTCTTCTAATTTACCAGCATGAGCGTACTTTGCTCTTTCAAGTACTTCAGTCACTTTTCCATAAAAAATATCTTCTCCCGTCCTCTCGTTCTGACTTTTACCGAGAACTTCTACTTCTACGATGTCACCATTGAGAGAGCAATTTAGATGTTCACGATCTATAAAAATAGATTCGCCTTCTGTAAAATTAGAATCAATCTTCTCGTGCTCTTCTCCTAATTTTAAATACCCATCACCTTTACTAGTAATACTAATTCTGCCATGTACATTTTTTTTCATAAATAATAACTAAAAAGATTTTAAATTAATCTCAGTATAACACACTATCTCATTAATCTTATTTCTCCCAATTCTTCTTTTATAAAGCCATTTATCTCTAAGCTCATAAGAGAAACTAAAGAATCTGTAAAGCTTATACTGCTTTCCTCTTCCATTTCTCTAAGAAGAATATCTTTCTCCATATTTCCATTTTGTAAAATTTTTTCTAATATCTTTCTCTCATTTTGATTAAGACTTTCTAATACTTCTCTCAATCTATCTATGTGTTTTTTATTATTAAAATCTAGTTCTAATAATCCTTGCTCGTCTTTGCTAATATTTAGTATCTCTAATATATCTTCTACTTTTAAAATAGTCTGAGCACCTTCTTGCATTAGCTTATTAGACCCCTTAGAAACTTCAGCAAAAATATTATTAGGAATCACTCCTACATTTTTACCGTACTCCATAGCGAGCCGTGCTGTGATAAGAGTTCCGCTCTTCTCACCCGCTTCTACTATAAGTACCGCGTCAGATATTGCGGCCATGATCCTATTTCTAGCTGGGAAAAAATATAATTGACTCTTTCTATCCTCCTCATATTCAGAAATTAAAATGTTATTAGAAATAATTATCTCTTTAGTAAGAGAAATATTCACAGCTGGATAAAGCACTTTATCACCAAGACCTGATCCGGGTATTGCGATAGTTGGTAAATTATTTTTAATAGCATTTTTATGAGCCAAAGAATCAATACCTATAGCTAAGCCAGAAATTATAATTATATTCTCTTTTGCCAAACTTTTTATTAAATACTCTAAAGACTCTTTACCATAATGAGAATATTTTCTAGAACCGACTACGGTCAAAATCTTATAATCTCTACCATTAATATTTTTGTTTAAAAAATTTTCTAATATTTCTCTATCTTTAGATTTAAAAAATAACTTTTTAGGAGTATCGTGTATGTGAAGCAGCGGAGATAATAATTTATATTTATGAAAGTCTTCTTTTGAAATTTCTAAAGAATATTCACTGAATTCTTTTCCGTTTTCTTTTTCATAAATATTGTTATCTTGGTACATATTCAAGATATTTTATCATAAAAAATTTTAGAAAAAATAAAACTCCACACTATTTCAAAAATAAAAATAAATTTAAAATAGTGTGGAGATAATTAATCGATTAGTATCTTGACCCATCAAAGTTAAATGATCTGGCATTAATGACATACACATACTCTGGTAAAGTTAGAGATATGTTTATATCATTTTGCAATTTTTGACTCATCGCCCCATCAAACGGACGATGATTATAAGACCAGAAAAGCTTACCTCTGCAAGCAAACACAAAAGTAAAACAATCATCCATTTCCGAGATGGTAGAACCAAATGAATTTGTTATAACAAAGCTCCCATCATAATTTCTATTAGAGAATAAAGTATATCCTTTATTCAAATAGTTAGCTGTCTCATAATCTGGATATTTATAAAGGATTATGTGTGGAATGAAGACAATAGACGAATTTGCAACATATTTTTCCACATCAAATTCTCTAACATTTTGATTTACGACAACATCATTAGAGGAATTTGTGGTAGTATTTGTCTCTTCAGGATACCGACTTTCCCTTTTATGCTTTATCCTTTTAGCTGGAGGCATGTTGGAATTATCTACTTCGGGACTTTCTCTATACTCATCTGTTCCATTAGTAATGACCGGAGCTGTTGTGTCGCCATAATATTCTGCATTCGGCGTCACAGCTTTCACACTGTCCACATAATCTTTCATTATTTTCTGATGATCTATTGTTTGTGAAGTAGAAGAATTTGAAGAATTAATTATCGGAATAGATGTTTGCCTTTCTTTTTTAGCGAAATTTTCTGAAAAATATTCTTTGTTAAATTTCAAAAAATATGTACTAAGAAACCAAGCTAAGAAAAAAGTGACTACCGCTATCCAAAGTGAATCTTTAATATCTTTTCCACTCCAATACTGGCGAAGAAAGTCTTCTAATGCACCCCAAAATCCTTTTAGCTCTCTTTGTCTTTCAACCTTTCGATTAGCATAGTCTTTTAGAGCGCCAGCCAATTCTCTCGTGTCTAAATGTATAAAATTTCTTTCTTCCATATTTACTACTTGAGTAATAGTATGAACTTTGCCCCACCACATAATTAGTGGGATAAAATAAAATCCAGGAGATAAAACAAAAAGTCTTCCACCAAATACTTTATTGTGTAGCTCTTTACTTTCATAAGGAAGAACCAAAATAGAAGCAGAGATGAGATAGATCCAAGTGAAGATAAATTGCAAGACAAAATGTTTTGCTACAAATGCGCCACTAGCGCATTCCCATAAATAGATCAAAAACCATACCAATATGGTGATGATCCAAGAAACTATAGGTCTCATAATTACTAATTTAAATGAACGAATATTATTTAAAAAATAAAAAATATATATAAAATTTCAAAAACAAAAAGAGCATATTTTATAAACTCTTTTTATTATAGAAACAGAATTTTATCTTTACTAAATACAAAAATACTATATTTTAAGAATAAAGTCAAAATAGAAATCTAGTCGGGTGGACCCTAGCGGATTCGAACCGCTCACCTCCGGAGTGCAAAACCGGCGCTCTACCAAATGAGCTAAGGGCCCAGATTTATACTATATATTATAGCATAAATTATTTTTTTTCAAAAGTGAACAATTTTTTATTTATCCTCAACTATTTCTCTTTCTAGATGATGAAGGTGTTCATCGATCTCTTTTATAAGCTCTCGTTCTTTATTTTCCGCCTCTTCTTCTTTTTTTAATTCTTCTTCTGTCTTGTCTATTTCTTGTTTTTCTTTTTTAAGTCCAGAGATTATCACATCTGCTCCTATAAATTCTTGCACCAAAAGACCTATTGAAGAAAGTAAAAGTATTCCCAGCAAAATAGAGCCGACTGGAGAAAATATTATTTTAAGTAATAGACCTCCTTCACTTTCTAAGATATCAGCTGTGTGCCAGATACCTCTCCAATAAAGCACTACTCCAGCTCCACCAAGTAGAGCATAAAGAAATTTATGCTTGGAGAGATATGCTCTATTTTTTAATTCTGTTTTAGATATACTTTCTTCTATTTTTTGGAAAAAACTTTTATTTGGATTTTGCATAACTTTTATATATTTCAAGAAGGATTATAACATGAGGTGCAGGCGGGAGTCGAACCCGCGAATGGCGGTTTTGCAAACCGCAGCGTTAGGCCACTTCGCCACTGCACCAGCCGTATACAGAGTTTATCATAAAATATGATATTATAGAAATATAAAAATAGAATTTTATGGAAAATCTAAAAAGAAAGAATATAGAAAATAAAGATAAAAAAGTGGGTGATCTTCTTAGGGATAAATTAAGAAAACAAAAAAAGAGACTAGCTATAATTTCTGCACTGGGTAAAGAAAAGCCTGCAAAAAAAGTAAGTCCTTTAGACTCTAAACAAATATCCGAATTTTACAAAAGAAATTCTTAAAATACCCTATTTTTGAAAATCTATTTTTATGTTAAAATAGATTTTAATTGCTCGGGTGGTGGAATGGTATACACGAAAGACTTAAAATCTTTTGCCTCACGGCTTGCGAGTTCGAGTCTCGCCCCGAGCACATATGTCTATACTAGAAGTGATAATTTTAGGAATAGTAGAAGGTATTACAGAATTTCTACCGATCTCATCAACTGGTCACTTAATACTCGTTTCTAGTATTTTAAATCTTGAAGAGAGTATATCTTTAAAGACTTTCTTAATAGTAATCCAATTTGGGGCAATATTAGCAGTCTTAATACTTTATTTCAAAAGCTTTTTTAATTTCAAGACTTTACAAAAACTTTTTGTCGCCTTTCTACCTATCGGAATAGCCGGGCTTACTATTTATAAATTTTTAAAAGAATATTTATTAGGAAATATATTTATAGTAATAGTCACTTTATTTATCGGTGGAGTAATAATGATAATTCTAGAAAAGAGATATATTAAAAATAATAAAGAAAAAGAATTAGAAAAAGAAACAGATATAAAAAATGTCACTATAAAGCAATCTTTCTATCTTGGTCTTTGGCAATGTCTCTCTTTGATTCCTGGAGTCTCACGAAGTGGGGCTACTATAATCGGTGGACTACTAATGGGAATTAATAGGGAGCTGATTATCAAATTTTCGTTCTTACTTGCTGTACCTACAATGTTCGTAGCTGGCACATATGATCTTTATAAAAATTATACATATCTAGAAAATAGTGATTATCAGAGTATCGCTATTGGATTCTTAATCTCTTTTATTTTTGCTTTTATTTTTATTAGATGGCTACTTTCTTATGTCAGAAAGAATAATTTTATAATTTTTGGCTGGTATCGTATCCTTATCGCAGTAATATTTGCCTTGATATTTTTTTAATATAAAATAAAAAAACCATATCATATTGTTAAAGTTAACAATCAATATGGTCTTTCCGCTCGGTCTGTTAAGCTCCGGCTTTGGGTTTACCAGTCGACAATATCTATTGTGCGACTTTTTAATGATAAGTATTTTGACTCTAGTGGCCTATTTGGTATTATGGTGCCAACTTCCACATTCGAGTCTGAGAAGAACAAAATAACAAATCATTAAAATCGATTATACTCCTATAAAATATTTTTGCAAGTGGAAAAAAAGAGAAAATAAAAAGAAATTTATATGCTATAATTTTAATAAGTTTAAAATATATTTTGAGTAAATTATTTTTAAGTTATTTTTATGCATCTTAAATCTATCAGCATGCAAGGCTTTAAAAGCTTTGCAAAAAAAGTAACGATCGATCTATCTACAGATGTGACAGGTGTAGTAGGACCAAATGGATCTGGTAAATCAAATGTCGCAGAAGCGATAAGATTTGTTCTTGGTGAGCAAAGCATGAAAGGTCTAAGATCTAAATCAGGTAGCGACTTGATATTTAAAGGATCTTCTTCTCTCTCTCCCCTCTCAAGAGCTAGTGTATCAATACATCTTGACAATACAGAAAAAAAAATAAATGAAAAACTTTTTTCTAAAAATGAAGATATAGAAAATACACTTATTAACTTTATAAATCTAGATGAGATAATCTTAACTAGAGAGATATATACTGATGGGTCAAGTGAGTACTTAATAAATGGGACCAAAGTCAGATTAAAAGATGTACAGGAGCTTCTCGCTATGGCTAATATCTCAGCAGCTGGACACACAATAGTTAATCAAGGCGAAGCAGATAGAATACTACTATCTAACAATAATGATAGAAGAGAGATGATAGAAGACGCTCTCGGACTTCGAATATATCACATGCGCATAAAAGAAGGAGAGAAAAAATTAGAAAAAGTAAG
>CAZNZR010000003.1:0-49351 GCA_964577655.1 uncultured Candidatus Saccharibacteria bacterium
ATCAAAATAAATACTAAAATAACTATAAATACAAAAATATTAATCCTTTTGTTGTTAAATTGATTACTCACTTGCATTTATTTTTTATTCTTTTTTTCATACAAAAAAGACAGGCTAGCCGCAGCATCTTTTCTAGAGACGAAATGATTGTCTTTTGCTTCTATATATCCAGAAGATAGAGCGACTTCTTTTGAGATATTAGAAACTGAACTATTATATTTCTTCTCGACTTGGGCAGTCTGAAAATTTAAATCGCTAATCTTAGCGAGACTTTCTTTTTTATTTATAATATTAAAAATGATTGAAATAACTAGAACTACATACACGATAGTCATGGCTAATAAAATGAATATTAAAGAATGCACAATGTGCATCTTAACAGAAACTCTACTACTCGTTGTCGAAAAATTCTTAAAATTGTGTAGAAATAATTTATTTCCATTTAATCTTTCTTTATTTAGTTGTGTAGAATTTATATTCATAAAAAATTAGATTCTCTCTACGACTCGTAATTTTGCGCTTCGGGATCTAGGATTTGCTTTTATTTCTTTAAGATTAGGAATTAGAAAATCTTTTCTGTCTACAAATTTTACGAGTTTTAGATTTTCTTTATTAGCCTTTACAACTCTTTTTAGTATTCTGTCTTCTCCGGAATGGAAAGTAAGTATTGAAGCCTTTTTTCCTACTTTTAAAATATCTTTTAGACTGGATATTAATTCTTCTTCTGCTTTGAGCTCGTCATTTACTGTTATCCTTATAGCTTGAAAGGTCTTAGTCGCAAAATGAATCTTTTGATGCCTATATTTATCTGGGACAGAATTATATATTATTTCTACTAGATCTTTTGTGGTCTTTATTGGTCTAACATCTCTAAATTCACAGATATGCTTAGCTATCCTTCTAGCATATTTCTCATCTCCGTAATAATATATGATGTCTGCTAGATTGTCTTCGTCCCAAGTGTTTAATATTTTCTCAGCAGACAAAGTATCTTTATTTATTTTATCCTTCAAAGTCATTAGGAGCGGCTCTTCTTTTTGAAAAGTAAATCCTCTACCAGAAATATCTATTTCTTGCGATGACACTCCGAGATCAGCTATTAGTCCGTCTATATTTTTTATATTAAGATTTTCTAAAATATTTTTAATATTTCTAAAATTATCATTTATATAAAAAATTTTTGGACGAATAGAAATTGATAAATTAGCTTCTAAAAAAATTTTTGCTTCATCTAGAGCTTGACTATCTAAATCTATGCAAATAAGAATACCTTTCTTTCCTATTTTCTTCGCTAGCTCTATAGAGTGTCCGGCCCTATTAGTTGTAGCATCTACCACAATATCACCTAAATTAAGATTAAGAACATCTACGGTATCTCTAAGAAGAATTGGTAAATGCATACTCTTAACCTTAAAGCACTCCTATCTCAGAAAGCTTGCTCGCTATAGAATCAGCGTCTTTATTATTCTCACGAGAATATTTCTCCCAAATATTCTCATCCCAAATCTCTACTCTAGAATGCATACCTACAAGTACTACTTTCTTTTTTATGTCAGCAAAATTTTTGAGCTCACCAGTGACCAAGATTCTTCCCACAGAATCAAGATCTGTATCAAATGCATTCGAAAGCATAAATCTTGTAAAACTTCTCGTATCCTTATTAGTAAAAGATAATGAAGAAAGTTTTTCAGCGATTTTTTGCCATTCTTTTAAGCTAAATACAAAGAGCGACTTATCAAGTCCACTAGTAACTACGACTTTCTTACCTAGAACACTCCTCCATTTTGATGGAATGGAGATTCTATTTTTATCATCAAGCCCGTGTATGTAGTGACCAATAAGCATATTTAAATAAATCAAACCACCAGCGCGATATCTCCCACAATATCCCACCTAAACCCATTATATACCACTTATTTTTTTTGAGCAAGAAAAAAGGCCTAAAGGGCCTGTGGAAAAGAGATTTTTATTTTAATTTTTTACCTTTTCTAAAATTGAATCATAAGAAAAGGTATCTTTTTGGAAAATGAAAAGAATGGCAACTCCATTACTATAATTTCCAATATATCCACCGATTTCTTTGTCGAATTGAAATTTGTGAAGAAATTCCTGCTTTTTAAAAGAAAAAGAAAGATATTTTTCTTTTTCAAATGAGAAAGATTCTTTCACAGAGTAAATGAACTCTTTCTCTTCCCCTTCTCTTTTCTCTCTTAAAAAACAAAACTCTGCCATTCTTGAATCCATAGATCCTTCTAGAAGGATCGATTTTCCCTCTCCAAAATCCTTATAGGGAGGAAAATAAAATCCCCTTATAATCAATTCTATAATATTATTATTATTCATTTTGAACTGTTTTAAAGATTATAAAAAGTACATTAACAATTCAATCCTACAATAAATATAAAATTAAAGCAAATATTACTTCTTCTCCTTCACAAGTGGAAACATTATAGTCTCACGGAGTGGAAGACCAGACAGAAAAGCGAAAAGTCTATCTCCAAATCCAAATCCGCATGTCGGTGGCATACCATGCTCAAGCATCTCCACGAAATCATAGTCTGGCATCATAGCCTCTTCATCACCATTATCAAGTAATTCTTGTTGTTTTTCAAAATTTTCTCTCTGAATAATAGGATTATTAAGCTCTGAATAGCCATTTCCTATCTCGCTTCCAGCGAGTATCGGCTGAAATCTCTGAGCAGTTCTTCCGTCGAGATTAGGCTTCGCAAGAGGAACTATGATAATTGGAGGATTGATAACAAAGGCAGGACCTCCAATATTTTTCCTACAATACTTCCAGAGAGTATCAAGAAGTCTTTCTCTATTCTCACCATCATATTTTACTTTTAATTCTTCTAATTTATTTTTTATTTCTTCGTCACTGGCAACCCAAATATCTATACCAGTCTGTCTCTTTATCTCATCTGCATATTCTATCTCTTTCCAATCATCTGCTAAGTCGAAGGTCATACCCTTCATCTCAAACCTTGTCTTTCCAAATACTTCTATGGCTATTTTTCTATACAACTCTTGGACCAAATTCATTCCATCTTTATAATCAGCATAACCAAGATAAAATTCACAGTTAGTAAACTCTTGAAGATGTTCTGGACTTGAGCCTTCATTCCTATAAGCTCTTCCTATCTCATATGTTCCAGAATATCCGGCGGACATGAGTCTCTTTTGCCATAGCTCTCCTACACAGATCCTCATATATACATCCATGTCATAATCATTATGGTGAGTCTTAAAGGGTCTCGCCTCTGCACCACCTGTAGTAGACTCTATAGTCGGAGTCTCTACTTCTAGCATACCTCTAGCATTCAAAAATTCACGAATTACTTGCCAAAACTTTGCTTTTTTAAAAAATAATTCTCTTTTATCTTTATCAGTCAAAATATCAAGATATCTATATCTCATTTTTAATTCTTCATCTTGAAGACCATGATATTTATCAGGTAATGGAAGAAGAGACTTGGTTAGCATTTTTATTTCTTTTATTAAAATACTTTTTTGTCCTGTCTTACTTAAAAATTTATCACCACTCACTTCTACAAAGTCCCCAATATCTACATACTCTTTATAAAAATCAAAAGCCTCGACTGGTGACTCCGGATTCTTTATTATAGCTTGTACTTTACTATCTTCGTTCTTCTCACTAGAGCCATCAAAAAGATCAAAAAAGATTAGATTGCCTTGTCCGCGGGAAGACATTACCCTTCCAGCTATAACTATTTTCCCATCTCTCTCTCTTTCAAAATCTAAAAGAAAATCTTTTATAGAAGTATTTCTATCTGAATGTGCCACGAAAGGATCAAATCCTTTTTCTTTTAATTTTTCTAATTTCTTTAATCTTTCTTCTTTTAATTCTAATATTGAGGTCATAAAAATAGTTTGAATATTTATGTATTAATTATAATGTATTTTCTAATAAAATCCAAAAATTGACAATAGTTTTAATTTTGATAGTATTATATTAGAAGCTTTTTATTTTAATAAACAAATTTTCTATAATGAAAAATAAAATAAAAGTCGTAAATTCGATCATTTTTAATGACACTGCAAAAGATAAAATTCTATTTTGTAAAAAAGGAGATTTTTGGATATTGCCTGGCGGGAAAATAGAGGCAAATGAAGATGAGTTCGTTGCTTTACAAAGAGAACTGGATGAAGAGTTAAGGATAAAAAATTTTAAAATAGTACTAGATACTAAAAAAATATTTTTTAACTTGAAAACAATATCAGGAAAAGCAATCAAAGAGATAATCTGTTATGAGATAATAATCTTTGATACGCCAAAAGCATATAATGAAATCAAATATTCAGAATATTTTTCAAAAAAAGAAAGCCTAGAAATGAATCTTTCTTCTGCAACGAAAAATATTATTGAATCAATAGAATTTTAAAATTCCCCGCACTGCGGGGAATTTTTAGTTATTATAGCTATCGTTTTTACTATTTGACTAATATTCATGTTTTTTATATTATAGTAGCGGTATAATATTTTTCATCTCTTAAAATTTAAGATAAAAATGGATAATAAAATAAACAAAATAATTGGCAGCTTCTTAAGAACAATGAGAGAAGCAGCAGGCCTTTCTCAGCAAGAAATGGCTGAAAAGATCTATAATAAAAGAAAAAAACAGTGTGTGATACATAATCACGAAACTGGAAAAACTCCTCTATTATTAGAGGACCTGGCAATATATGCTAGAGCCTTTGGAAAAACTCCTTTTGCGTTTATTAACGCAATTCTCGATAGAATAAAATTCCAAGATTCTTGTTATGAATTAAATATCGAGGATTGGGAAGAACTAGAAATGAATTCTATCCTAGAAAAAAGGAAAGAAAATCTTCGAAAGAAGATAAAGGAGTTAGAAGATTTTGTAAAATAACAAATTCCCCGCGATGCGGGGAATTTTTAGTTATTATATTTTGAGTATTGTAATATCTAATATTACCCAACTTTTATTATAGAATAAGAAGCTTCTCCTTTAGGAGTATTAAAAGAAACTTTATCTCCTGTGTGCTTTCCTAGAAGAGCATTACCAAGTGGTGACTCATTAGATATCTTTCCATTTTCTAGATCGACTTCTTCAGAGCCGACAATAGTAAATGTCTCTTCGAAATTTTCCCCTACTTTTTTAACAACTACCACAGAGCCTACATATATACCATTTGCGCTACCATGAGAATCGGCTATAATTGCATTCTGTAAAATATTTTCTAGCTCTTGAATTCTCGCTTCACACTTCGCCTGGTCTTCTCTCGCTTGTGCATATTCTGCATTTTCTGAAAGATCCCCAAGAGACTTAGCCCACTCTATAGCATCTGCCACTTCCTTTCTTCTTACTGTCTTTAGATTCTTTAATTCTGCTTCCAGCTCTTGTTTTTTTTCACTAGTTAGATATTCTCTTACTTCTTTTGCCATAATATTTTAATTTGGATTATCTTTATAAATTTATATGATTTTAACATAAAAACTATTTATTTCAAAAAATCAGACTTACGATCTCTTATATAGTATAATACTGGGCTTATAGCTTCACTAGCACCAGAAGTTCCTACCGGACCATTTTCCATCACCACCGTAAAAGCATATTTAGGATTATCAAAAGGAAAGTATCCTGTCATTAGAGAATTCACTCTACCTTTTACTATTCCTATCTCAGCGGTACCTGATTTAGCAGCAATTTTTAATTCTGGGATATTAAGTTGGGGAGCTGTACCACCAGCTAGAACTACTTCTCGCATTCCTTGCTCAATATATTTTAAATATTCTTGATTAAGACTTAAATCTTCTATTGGCCACACTTTATCATTATACTTCTGTATCAGATCTACAGAAGAAGATCCTTTTGGAGACGATGCGAAAAGAAAGACATGGGGGGTCACCAATTTACCGCCATTAGCTATAGAAGCGATATATCTTATAAGCTCTATAGGAGTAATCTGAAATCCATATTGTCCGATAGCAGTATGATAAGTATCGCCCAACTTCCATTCTCCATCAACAAAATTTATCCTCTTCCATTCTGGGGTTGGTATTACCCCCACAGCTTCTCCGGGAAGATCTATACCTGTAGTAGTAGAAAGACCAAATAATTTCGCATAATCATCAATCTTAGCAATACCGAGACCTTTTTGATCTTTATAGCCACCACCAACTTGATAAAAATATTCATCGGAGGATTCAGCCAAAGCGCGGACAACATTTATCCAGCCATGCTCTTTCCAATCTCTAAATACAGAATCTGGCCCTCCATATGGATTCTTAATTATAAGAGCCCCGGTTGATAATATTTGTTTTTGAGGAGATATTACTTCCTCATTAAGAGCTGCATAAGCAACAAAAGGCTTTACTACAGAACCAGGAACAAAAAGCCCTGCTACGGCTCTATTAAGAAATGGTGTCCTAGGATCTTTTAGGGACGCCGCTATCTTTTTATTATCTTCTGTACCAGAAGCATTAGTTAAAAGATTATTATCATACTCCGGAAAAGTCGTAAGAGCTAAAATCTCCCCGTTAGTCACATCCATTATTACTCCTGTACCAGATTTATAGCCGTGGGCACTAACCACGTTTTTTATAGAATCAAAAAGCTTCTTCTGTAAATATTTATCTATAGTTAGATTAAGATCTGCTCCTGCTATCGGTCTTATTACTAGATTTTCTGATTCAACAGAAGATTTTACATCTTTTTCTATTATGTTTCTACCATTTTTACCAGTAAGAAGTTCTTGATAAATAAGCTCGACGCCATCTTTACCTATATAAGTATCTTGCCAATAATTATTCATATTATCAGATTTGGGATAAGATATATATCCAAGCAAATTAGAGAATCCTCCCTCTTCCACATATTGTCTTTTTAATATTTTAGACGAGGAAGAGAAAACTATATTCTCAGCTAAAGGATCTCCGTGACGATCAAATATTTCTCCTCTGTCCGCTAATATAAGATGAGCATTGTATCTATTATTGTCAGCTTTTTCTTTATACAGATCAAAATCTCTGATCTGAAGATTATATAATCTGAAAGAAAAAATTATGAAAATTATCATCAAGAAAAAGAAAGGGGTCATCTCAATAAATTGAGAAATAGGCTTCTCCAGTGTACCTTCCATACGATCCACATCAAGACGAAGAAGATTGGAGGAGTCTATGAAAATATCTTCTGGATTTATCTCTCCACCTTTCTTCTTTCTTCTTTTGATTTTGAATAATCTTGGCCAAATACTTCTTACCATATAAAAGTATTATAATATTTTTAAATAATTATTACTAGGTAACATCTATCTTAAAATCGGTTCTAAAAATCTATACATAATAAATAGAAAAAATAACATACTAGTCAAAACTGGAAAATCTAAAGTGGCTAAAGCTAAATCATAAAAAATACAAAAAACAAAAATAAAAACTAAGATTAAAATACTTATCATTTTAAAAATTTTTTGCTTTAATGTCTTTTCCATAATTATATTAATATTAAACACTATTTGTCTTTAGATATAAAATAGGTCTCTTGTAATCTAGTATTATAATATCCTCTAATAAGAAGATCTTGAAAGAAAGAGGCTTCTCTCTTCTCAGCACGAACAATCTCTCCTAGAGTCTTATTTTTGTTAGAAGATAAATATACAATTGTCCCAGTACTAATATTAATGCTCTCTGGAATTTCTGCATAAAAGTCTCCGCTGCCCATACCATATATATCTATAATAATATCTTTTTCTCCCGACTTAACGATTCCTTCTACTTTGTTTTTACTTTTAGAGTATAACTTAAGTATAGATGTGTTCCTATTAATACTTTCTATCTGGCCTATCGCCAAGTCAGGATACAAAAATACTTCATCCCCCTTTTCTATTCCATCTATAAATCCTTTATCTAAAATAATAGTATCGTACATAGATGTGAAATCTTTGAAAATTTTATTCGCTGAAATAATATTTGTATCCGATACTTTTGTAGTAGAAGAATTATAATTTAATTTTTCTTCAGTATGTAAACTGAGAATGATTTCTTTCTGATTTTGAATCTCTTCTCTTAAAATTTCAATCTCTAATAAAAGAGAATTTTTGGTAACAAAATAATTTTTTATCGACGGAAATATGTTGTATATAGATTCTGTGCTTTTATGTATAAAAGACAAAAAAGATGTAGGCGCCTTAGTATCGCTAGTGGTTTCCTTTAAAAAATTTATTCTTAGAGCTGGAAACAAAAAAATAAATAGAATAAAAAGAAAGATAAACAATATATTTATCTTTAATCTTTTCATTCCTTCTTTTTTCATAAAATATACAAAAGCTAAATTAATTTATTATTGAAATATCTTTAGAGTCTTTTATTAATAATTCATTATATTTATCTAGACTGGAAAGAACTACACCAGCCCCAACTGCTACATCCACCATCGGACTTGAAGAAAGAATTATCTTTACCTTGAGTTGGGATTCAAAAAGTTTATCAATATTAGCTATCAGAGATCCTCCACCAGTGAGAATTATTCCCTCTTGTAATATATCTCCTAAAACCTCCGGAGGAGACACTTCTAATATCTCTTTTATAGCTTCAATTATCTGAAATAGGCTAGGATACATTGCCTCTCTTATATCAGCATCATTTATTATTATTTCTTTAGGTAAGCCACTAACCAAATCTCTACCTTTTACTGACATTTCTTTTAGAGGCATATGTTCTTCTCCAAGAGCTGAGCCTATCTCTATTTTTATTTCTTCCGCAGTCTTTTCTCCGATTAATACTTTGTATTGAGTACGTATATAAGTCATTATGTCTTGATTCATTTTGTCTCCAGCTATCTTAAGACTTTTTCTTCTTACTATCCCAGACAGAGAAAGGATGGCAATATCTGTAGTCCCTCCTCCAATATCAACTATCATTGACCCTGTCGGCGTCTCGACAGACAATCCCATACCGATAGCTGCTGCTGCTGGCTCTTCTACTATATATACTTCTCTTGCTCCTGCAGATATAGCAGCATCTTCTACAGCGCGAATTTCTACATCAGTAATACCTATAGGAATTCCAATGACGACTCTGGGTCTAAAAAATTTCTTATTAATATTGTTTGCTTTATTAATAAGATAGGATAAAAATTCTTCTGTCACTTCATAATCCGATATTACTCCGTCTATTATAGGTCTAACTACATTTATATGCTCAGGGGTACGACCCATCATGTTTTTTGCCTCTCTTCCAAGAGCTACTATCTTACTAGTCTTATTATTGATAGCGACTACTGATGGCTCATTTATAACTATTCCAGTTCCAACAAGAGAAACTAAAGTATTAGTAGTTCCTAGATCAATACCGATATCATTAGAGAATTTTCTTAAAAATTTTTTAAACATATATAAAGTGTCTATATATTAACACAAAAATACCTTCTTGACCAAGCTATTTTTTCTTATAAATCTTTCAAAAATTCTTCTATGCTTAGAATCTTACTTTCAGACTCGTTTCTCTTTTTTATTTCTACTCCTCCGGCAGCTAAAGATTTTTCAGATACTACTACACGAGTTGGTATACCAATAAGGTCACTATCTGCGAATTTCTCTCCGGCTGATTTGTTTTCCCTATCATCAAAAAGTACTTCAATATTCTTTTTTAAAAGTTTTTCATAAATATCTTTCGCTGTTTTATAACTTTCTTCATTTTCATTTTTAGCAAGAGTGATAATGTGAATCTGAAATGGCGCCACACTCTCTGGCCAAACTATACCATTTGCATCGGAAAATAATTCTACTATTGTCCCCATAAGTCTCGAAATACCTATCCCGTAGCTTCCCATAAAAACTTTTTCCTCTTCACCTTCTTTATTTTTATAAGTGAGATTAATAGGATCAGAAAATTTATACCCTAGAGTGAAAATGTTCCCGACTTCTATCGCTCTTTTTTCTACAAGATTTTCCCTATCCAATTCCAGATCTTCTAAAATTTCATCTGTTAATACTTCTTTATTTACTGCTATCTTTTTTTCAATATCTACATATATTGTATCTTCTCCAGCATCAGAAAGAGTCTGAAATTCATGAGAAAATTTTGAAAATGTCCCGCCACTAGCAAAAGTAAAATATGTTTTTTCTCCTATTCCTACTCTGCTATACACATTTCTATAAGCTTCTTCTGCTTTCTCATAAAATTTATCATGCTCTTCTTTATTTTTTGAAAATGAATAGAGAGCTTTCCAAGAAAATTCTCTTCCACGAAATAATCCGGATTTACTTCTTGCTTCATTTCTAAACATTGTCTTAAAATCATATGGATAGGCTGGAAGATCTTTATAAGAAGATATGTATTGCTTCATAATATTTGCATAAGCTTCTTCATTTGTAAAAGAAAGTCCTAATTCAGACCCATTTTTTAGCTTTGTCTTAAACCAATTATCAACTACATCATCACTCCATCTATTTGTCTTTTCCCAAACTTCTTTATTTTGAAGAACTGTAGTCTTCATCTCTATTCCGCCAATTTTATTCATTTCTTCTCTTATAATGTTTTGTATTTTTTTTATTACTCGGAGTCCAAGTGGAAGAAAAGTATAGACTCCGGCCATCTCTTTAAAGACATAGCCGGCTTGGATGAGAAGCTGTGCATTACGAGCCTGCTCGTCTGCTGGAAGATCTTTTTTGGTTTTTGTAAAAAGTTTTGATTGAAGCATATTTTTAAAAGTATTTGTAAATATATGCTTATTTTACATTATTTTTCACCATATCCAAATACTTGACTAATCAGAATTTTTCTTTTATTAAATTAAAACAGATTGATCACATCTCTGACAGATATCGCTATCATTAGAAGAATAAGAATTAGAAATCCAGCGCCGTTTAAGATAGTCTGCCATTTTTCAGAGATTTTCCTGCGAGTGATACTCTCTATAATCACAAAAAGTATTCTTCCTCCATCAAGTGCTGGGAAAGGAAGAATATTAAATACAGCGAGAGAGATTGAAAGTACTGCAGAAAATATTAAGATATAATTTATACCCATCCCTCTAGCTTCCTTTACAAGCGCAAATATCCTGACAGGTCCTGCGACATCTTTAGATACTTCACCTTTTGTAAAAATATTTTTTAGGAGATCTACGAATCCAATAATAGTTTCTTCTATCATCCAAAGGGTCTTCTCCCCTCCGATTTTTATACATTCAAAAAATGTAAGATGTATGTCTGCGAATTTGCCAAATGATACTCCTATTATCTTTTTATTATCCTCACCTTCTTTTCTATAGACTCCAGCAAGAGTGGTAGAAGAGACTTCTCCTGTAGCTGGCTCTCTATACACTATAGTTAAAGAATCTACCATAATTCTACCTTCCCCATTAAGATTATTAGAAATATCCTTGACTACTTCTTCCGTATTACGCTTAAGATCGAGAGCTTTATGAGTAGATACTTTCCCGGCTAGATTTTCTTCATTTAAAAAAATATCTTTTACTATGTAGCCACTTTTTATTCCCGCATTGTAAGCTGGAGTATCTTTAGCGACGGCTGTAACTACTAAAAATTCTTTTCTGACCCTACCTTCATCTATAAATTTCTGATACTCTTTACTAGCCCCATCTACTTGAAATGTAGTACCATTGAATACTGATACTGTGACCAATATAAAAGCTAATAATATATTCATAATTACTCCTGCTGACAACATTATTATTTTCTTTATTGGATGAGCTTTTACAAATCCTCTATCGTCATTAATTCCTTCCCCATTTTCACCATGTATTTTTACATACCCACCAAGAGGTAAGGAATTAATTATATATCTAGTCTCTCCTTTTTTAACAGAGTAGAGTCTTGGTGGAAATCCAAAAGCAAACTCATCCACCCTAACTTTGGACATCTTAGCCGCAAAAAAATGTCCTGCTTCATGTATTAATACAAGCGTGAGAAGTATTATAATAAATATAATTATAGTCATAAAAATAATAAAAATAAATTAAGTATTTAGATTATTCACCGAGAATATCTTTCTCTTTCTTTCCATATACTTCTTCTAGACTTTTATTTGCTTCATTTACTAGAGCTTGCAATTCTTCTAGATATCTAGCTTCTTCGTCTTTTCCAAATTCTCCTTCTTTACAAGAATTCTCTATATTCTTTTTTGTTTCTTCTCTTATACTTCTGATCTTTACTCTCGCCTCTTCTAGCTTCTCTTTGATAACTTTCAACATCCTTTGTCTCGATTCAGTGGTCGGCTTTGGAAAAAAGACTCTTAGCCCTGCTGAGTCAGCAGAGACAGATAGTCCTAGATCGGCTTCATTTATGGATTTTTCTAGATCTTTTAAAAGATTTTTATCATAAGGAGAGACCAAGAGATTAGTAGGACTTTCTACATTTATGCTAGCTACATGTGATATGTGCATCTTAGAGCCATAAGCGTCTACTGATATTAGATCGAGGACTTGAGGTGAGGCTGCTCCTGTCTGGATGCTTCTTAACTCAGAAGATAAATAAGAAACGACCCTATCTTTTTCTTCTTTAAATTTTGTAAAATCGTAAGACATATTTTTAAAATATTATATTTAGAGACAATTATAGCATAATAATATCGTTAATTTAAACTATATATTAATATCTATCTCTGGGAGCTTTAAAGAGAGATATTCTAAGATGGTCTTGCTGCTACTTGAATTATTTTTAATATATTTTAAGAAAGTTGATAGATCATCTAGAGAGCTTAGAATCTCTTTTCTAATTTCTAGATCCTTCTTATTATTAGTCTTAAGATTAATTATAAATTCTTGGGCCAAAACTTGATAGAGAGAATTAAGAAATATTTCTACCGACTCCCTATCTTGTCTATCTTTACCTTCTACTTCTAGAGCATACTCATCTTTTTTTGCTAATAAATCTTTTATTTCTTTTAGATTCACTCTATTTAACTTTTTTGTTTTTAAAAATTTCTGGACTAATTCTATATCTCTATTAATCACAACTTCTTTAAAATCTATAGTATAAAGACGAGATTTGACAGTAGATAATATCTTAGTAGAAGGAGAGCTTATTAATATTATTTTTGTATTTTCTGGAGTCTCTTCTAAGAATTTTAATAGGGCATTCTGAGCCTCTCTACCAATAGAAAAAAATGATAATAAGATAAATCTCATTTTTTCTGATTTTGCTTTACTGTCTTCTATGATCTGTCTCGCCTTTTCTATATCAAGTAATTTTAAATTAAGAAAAAAAGAATTAGAGCTAATCTTTTTTATCTCTTCTTTAAGGGATTCAAACATTACTTCCCTGTTGCTAGTATTTATAAGAAAAGCATGATGATTATAATTTATAATCTCTTTTAATAAAGGTTCTTTGCTTGTGATACTATTCATATAAAAATGATAGCATGAATAATCCAGAAATAACTATCTCTTTGCTAAGATGGATTTTTTGTATACATCAAGATGAGTAAGGGCTAGTCCTGTGCCCTTTGATACACAAAATATAGCCTCGTTAGCAAGCTCTGCACGGACACCTGTTCGTCTTTCTACTAATACATGAAAATGTCTAAGCTGAGAAGTTCCTCCGCTCATAATTATTCCATTATCTATAATATCTCGTGAGAGCTCAGGTGGCGTCTCTTGTAATACTGATTTGATAGCTAAGATTATCTGCTTTAATTCTTTATCGATCGCTTTTGTTATTTCATTTGTCTTTACTTCGACAGTTCTTGGCAAGCCACTTGTCGCATCTCTACCCTTAACTTTCATGACCATTTCTTCTTCTAGCGGCATAGCAGATCCTATTTCTATCTTTATCTCTTCTGCTGTAGTCTCTCCTATCACTAGATTGTGAGCCTTTTTCATATACTCTATGATAGACTTATCCATTTTATTGCCAGCGCACTTTACTGAGTTAGCACATACTATACCACCTAGAGATATCACTGCGACATCGGTAGTTCCTCCTCCTACATCAACTATTATTCTTCCGCTCGCCTCATGTATTGGTATGCCAGCCCCAATAGCAGCGAGTACTGGCTCTTTAACCACAAAAGCATTTTTCGCGCCAGCTTTTATGGCTACCTCTATCACAGATCTTCTCTCAGTACTAGTTACTCCACTAGGAACAGACACCATGACTTCTGGCTTGAAAATATTAAATTTGGGTAAAGCTTTGTTGATATAATATTTAAGCATAGCTTCAGTAACTTTATAATCAGCGATAACCCCATCTCTTATAGGCTTATAAGCAATAATAGCGTCTGGGGTCTTTCCTATCATTTCTTTTGCTTTATTACCAATAGCTAATATCTTATGATCATCTTTAGAAATAGCGACTACTGAAGGCTCATTCAATACTATCCCTTTTTCAGGAACATACACTAAAGTATTTGTAGTGCCTAGATCTATACCTAATTTTTTAACAAAAAAAGCCATATATTTTCTTATACTTTATCATAAAATATAAAGATAAACAAAATCATCTTATGATTCTATTGGCAAGAGAATCATATTTGCTATAATTATGAAAATAATAAGATGTATATACTAAAGATAATACCAATAGCAGAAGGCTTGCCAGAAAAATATTTTTCTTACTTTTCTAAAGAAGAAGTTGGTCTTGGAGATCTGGTAGAAATAAAAATCAAAAATAGAAAGATATTTGGGATTGTAAAAGATGTAACCGATCTAAAAGAAGAAAAGATAAATATCAAAAATCACAAATTTATCCTAAGAAAGATAGAAAGAGCGATCTCAAAAAATCTCATTAAAAAAGAACTACTGAAAAGTATAGAAGAGACAAGCGTGCTATTAGGCTGCGAGGAGAGTGAAATATATTTTTCTTATATCTCTAATTCTTTTATAAATACATATATAGAAAATATGAAAAATGAGAAAACTCTAGCAGAAAATAAACATAATAAAAAAGAAAAATTAAAAGCAAAAGTAATAGATATAATCTTAGAAAAAAAAGAAAAAAGGTACGAAAAATATAAATCACTGATACAGAAAAATATCTCTAGAAAAGAGAGTATAAATATATTCTTCCCGACTATAAATGACCTAGAAACTTTTAAAAAATATATAGAGCCTGACCATAAAAATGGAGTAATAACCCTACACTCTCTCGAAAAAGAAAAGGAAGTAAATAAAAATGAAGAAAAATTATTAACTAGTGGGGGTAAAATAATACTTTCTACCCCCTCTATAATCCCCTTTATCTTAAAAGATAAAATTAATTTAAAAACTATAATAATCGAAAAAGAAAATTCTTCCAATTATTTTTCTCATTCTGCCAAAAGGCAAATAGATGCTAGAGAAATAATAAAAAAGCTAGGACAAGATCTTTCTTTAGATATATATCTTGGAGGAAATAATATCTCATTAGGGTCTTATACACGATTAATTAAAAAGAAAGACCTAAAAGAAATATCTAGAAATAAAGTGAATATTATAGACATGACAAAAGAAGATAAGCTCTTTGAAACAAAATATAATAGAATCTATTTTTCAAAATATTTAATAAAAAAATTAGAGGAATTAAAAAACCAAAAAGAAGGAAAAGTATTTCTCTACACAAAAAGAAAAGGATTATTTACTGAGACAGTGTGTAGAGACTGCAATAATGTCTTAAAATGTGAAAATTGTGCTAAGCCATATATTTTATTTAAAAATAAAGATAAGAGAGAATATATTTGCCCTAATTGTAAAAATAAAATATTACTGAGCCAAGATGAAGAAATAAATTGCAAAAATTGTAATAGCTGGAGACTAGAAACTCTAGGAGTAGGCTCTCAAGGTATAGAAGCAAATCTTAAAGAGCTTGGATGGAAATGTTTCGTATTGGATGCTCACAATGTAAAAACCAGAACAAAAGCTAAAGAAATAATAGAAAAATGGCAAAAAGAAAAACTCTCCATCTTGATAGGTACAGATCTGGCATTGAACTTTATTAATCTTAATACTAAAGTGGATCTCGCGTCTATAATATCTATAGACAGCCTCTTTTCAATCCCAGAGATTAATATGGATGAAAAGATAATTAATCTAATATTAGATATAGAAGAGAAGATGGAAAGAGAAGTCATCTTAGAGACTAGACTAGTAGATAATGCTGTATTTAAATATATTTATGAAGGAAAAATATTAGAATTCCTAGAAGATGAACTGAGAGAAAGAAAAATACTTTCCCTACCACCTTTTTATAATATCTTAAAATTTAAAATAGAAAATAAAAATGAAAATTTAAAAAACAATATAGAGAAAATGATAAAGAAGATATGGAAAGAAGAAAATGTGGAGGAAATAAAAATAAACTGGAAGCAAGATAAAAGTAAAAAAGTATATATTGGTATGATGATGATAAAAAGAGAATATTGGGAAACAAAAAAGGAAAGCACTATTCTTCCTACAGAATTTGCAAAAAAAATACACACTCTCCTCGTTGACTTCAGACTCGAAGTCAATCCAGTTAGTGTGTATTAAAAGAAAGTATTCTGTATTTGTCAAGTGTATTTTAGAGATTGTGTATGATAAAATAACTCTATAAAATAAGCCTTTTAAATATGGTCAAAATAGTACAAATCGATTGGAAAAAAGAAGAAAAAGAGAAAAAGCTTGATACTACTAATATATTAAGACAAGAAGCAAAAGAAGTTTCTAAAAAAGAATTTGGCAGTATAGAGCTCAAAAATATTTTAGAAGATATGAGACTCGCTATGAGTAAAGAAACAGATGGAGTGGCAATAGCTGCACCCCAAATAGGAATACAAAAAAGAATATTTGTAATAAAAGAAGAGGCTTATAGCGCTAACGGAAAAGAAGCGAAGTGGAGACCACTAATATTCATTAATCCAAAAATTACAAAAGTTAGTAAAAAAGTAGTAGCGGCCGATGAAGGATGCTTATCTGTGAGACCACTATATGGTACGACTATTAGGCATACGAATGTCACTCTAGAGGCTCAAGATGAGAATGGTACTCGATTCTCATATGGAGCAAGCGGACTCATCGCACACATATTTCAACATGAATGCGACCATCTAGATGGAGTATTATTCATAGATCACGCTGACAATATTCAAGAAATAACCCTCTCCTAACCCTTCCCTAATATTAGGGAGGAGGAAAATACGGAATGTAATGAAGCATTTGGGGAGAGTTATAATAAATACATGAAAAATAAAAATATTAAATACATATTTTGGGGATCAGGGCCACTAGCAGAGAGTAGTCTATATACTCTATTCAATAACGGACTTACTCCTACTCTAGTCATAACTTCTCCTGACAAAAAATCAGGAAGACATCTTAGTATTGAGAGGAACATCATATCTATCTGGTGTGAAAGTAAAAATATAAAATGCTATCAACCAGAAAAATTAACTCTAGATAATCTAATTAATTTTTTAGAAGAAAATAATATAGAATCTGATTTTGATGTATCTGTAGTAGCTAGCTATCCCAAAATATTAAAAGAAGAAATTTTGAGTTTGCCAAAACATGGCACCCTCAATATTCATCCTTCTAGACTACCAGCATACAGAGGTCCATCCCCTATCCAGACAGCACTACTTAATGGAGACAGAGAGACGAGTATATCTATTATAAAGTTGGACAGAGATGTTGATCATGGGCCAATCTTAATACAAAAAGACATAAACATATTGGAAGAAGACATAAATGAGAAATTAGAAAGAAGGTGTGGAACTATAGGAGCAGAATTATTAATAGAAATCTTGCCACATTATCTAGATAATACTCTGTCTCTTATAGAGCAAGAACATAGCAAGGCTACATTTACCAGGAAATTTGAAAAAAAAGAAGGAGAAATATCACTTGATGACAAAGCAGAGATACTGCAAAATAAATATAGAGCATTTCTGCCACATATTCCAATATTCTTTTTTATAAATAAGTCCTATCCCGAGCCCTTTCCAAAGGAAAGGGAGAAAATACAAAATACGATAAAGCAAATTAGAGTAAAAATAATAAGTATAAACTTATCTAGAGATTTTGCCGAAAATAAATCTGCAAAAGACATAATAGAAAAAGTCACTCCGGAAGGTAAATCTGAAATGACTTGGCAAGATTTTGAAAGAGGCTATCTAAAATAAAAAAACAAAAACTTTTTCGAAAATTTTTGTCGGAGCCCGCTCGCGGGTAAAGAAAATTTGAGAAAAAGGTTTTTGTCTTTTAAAATCTATTTTAAGTCAATAGAATTAATAATAATATCACTTATTGGTCTATCATTAGCATCAGTAGCTACATCTTGAATCTTTTGTGCTACATCCTGTCCAGCTATAACTTTTCCAAATACTGTATAACTAGGAGGAAGAGGGGTATCGCTTGTCATGATAAAAAATTGAGAACCATTAGTATTGGGGCCGGAATTAGCCATGGCTACAGTACCTACCACATACTTTTCACTGCCAGTTAATTCATCTGCAAATTTATATCCTGGCCCACCTGTCCCCCAATACATTTTCTGGCTATCATCTTTTGATAAAGGATCTCCTGTCTGAATCATAAAGCCATTTATAACTCTGTGGAATTTCACATTATTATAAAAATTAGAAGAGGCTAGCTTTATAAAGTTGCTAGTAGTAAGAGGTTTATCTTTTGCTAATTCTATAGATATATCTCCCATATTAGTATGTAGTACTACTACTTTGTATTCTTTTACTTCATTTGAATTTTCCATATTTTTATTTTGATTATTATTAATATCGTTATTTTGATTAGCTAATGTGGTAGAAGCTTGATCAGTGTTTATGTTATCGGTATTTACCTTTCCGTCTCTAGAAAATAAATAGAAGGCTAAACCAATAACCAATAATACACTTAAGATAAATAAAATTGTTTTTATAGTTTTATCCATATATTCTTCTTTTTGTTTTCTATTCTTGATTTTTAAAAAGCTTTTTAAATCTAAGAGCAACTCTGTGAGAGAGAGTCTTCTTCTTATCTTTCATCTGAGAAGCTGTTTCGCCTAGCCTATCTTTTAGACCATCTATAGATGCATAAAGATCATTTTTTATAGATTCTATAAAAATATTTTTATGAAGTCCTTTTACTTTTGCGGCAGCAGAGTACATGTCTCCATTGGCGTGATGCTTTGTGGTCTTTGATAATTCTACTTCTACAAAAATTCTTTTTTCATTTTCTTTTGTAATAAATTTATCTAACGCTTCATAAATCTTTTTTTCTGCGTAGTCATGTATAGCTTGAGTAACTTCTATCTCCACACCTTTTATTTTTATATTCATATTTATATTTAAAAGAATTAAAAACTAATAATTGATTATATCTCACAAAATAAATCTTGCCGTGTCAGTATATATTTATATTATAACTCGTTTATTAAGTAGCAAAAAAGCCTTGTAAAATAAAACTAAAATCCTCTGTCGTGGGAGACGCAGAGGATTTTAGTTTAAGATAAATTAGAATTACTTCTTCTTTTTCTTAGCTGCTTTCTTTGCAACTTTTTTCTTAGCTGCTTTCTTTGCAACTTTCTTTGCTGCTTTTTTCTTTGCTGCCATAATTTTTAAAGTATTGAATACTTGAGAGTGCGCTTTTAATTTTTGACCTTGGACCTTTGGTCTGCCTCTCTCCTATAATTATCTCATTCAAAAAAATTTTATACAATACTTTTTATAAAAAAAATGTGGATAACTAAAAATAAAAAAATTAAAAAAATTTTTTTAAAATGAAAAATATTTTTATATGATTTTTAATCATGATACAAATGCTTTTTTGCGCCGCACTCACATTTGTTTAGTAGAAACTCTCTGACATATTCTTCTCCATAATCATATGTAATCTCATCTCCCTCTTTTATATTTTTTATCGCACGCATAAACACTCTTTTTTTCTTTACTTCAGATTCTGCATTACCATCACATGAATGATTACAATATCTTGCTAGATTCCATCTTGGAGTACCGTCTATATTATGATTCTTGGATACTGAGAATATATATCTACTATCTGGTATTTTATCTGTCTCGGCATCAGTAAGAATATTACCTATATATTCTATAATCATATCCCCTTTTTTAATATCTTCTCCGGCGAAAAGTCCTAGTCCATGTATTCCTCTTTTTACTTTTACTTTTTTAAAGTGATGATCTGGCAAATGATGCTTTTCAGCAGCATGGACTTTTTTAATCTTTATTTGTTTTTTTAGATTCTTCTTTAGATCTTGAGATAAAGAAGAAACTTTTTTAAGAATTTTATCTTGTTTTTTCATAATATTTAAAAATAATATCTATTTTATCATAATATGAAAATATGATAATATGAGTATATTAAGAAGCTATTTATTATAAAATAATTTATGAAGACATTACCAGAAAAATTTTTAAAAGCCTATGAACCAAAATCTGTTGAGATGAATATCTACAATGTCTGGGAAAAGTCTGGTTACTTTAATCCAGATAATCTAAAAGTAGATAATATAGAGAAAGATGAAAATGGAAAAGAGAAAGTCTTCTCTATGATACTCCCGCCCCCTAATGTGACTGGTACACTTCATACAGGACACTCTCTAATGCTATCAATACAAGATATAGTGGCTAGATTCTATAGGATGAATAGATATAGGACACTCTGGCTACCAGGAACTGATCATGCGGCCATCGCTACTCAATCAGTAGTGGAGAAAAATCTTCAGAAAGAAGAGGGTAAATCTAGACATGACCTAGGTCGTGAAGAATTTTTAAAAAGAGTTAATGACTTTGCACTAGAATCACAGAATACTATACTTTCTCAATTCAGATCAATGGGAGCATCACTCGACTGGTCGAGAATCACTTTCACTTTAGATGAAAAGAGAAACGAAGCGGTAAATACTATGTTCAAGAAGATGTATGATGATGGACTCATATATCAAGGTAATAGGATAGTAAATTGGGATCCAAAAGGACAAACTGTTATATCTGACGATGAAGTTATATATGAAGAGAGAAAAGCTATGCTTTATACCTTTAAATATAATCATGACTTCCCTATCACAATATCTACTACTCGCCCAGAAACTAAAGTTGGAGATACAGCTGTAGCTGTTAATCCTGAAGACGATAGATATAAAGAATTTGTAGGAAAAGAGTATGAGATAAATTTTTGTAATGTACCAATAAAAGTAAAGATAATCGCCGACAAGGAAGTAGATCCAGAATTCGGAACTGGAGCCCTAGGAGTTACTCCTGCCCACTCACAAATAGATTGGGATATAGCAGAGAGACATAATCTCGAAAAAAGACAAGTTATTAATGAGTATGCAAAGATGGTCAATTGTAATCCCGAACTTAATGGTAAAAAAGTAGGAGAAGCAAGAGAAATAATAGTTACTTGGCTAAAAGAGAATAATCTACTAGAAAAAGAAGAAGAGATATCACAAAATGTAAGTACTGCTGAGAGGACTGGGGGCGTCATAGAGCCTCTTCCAAAATTACAATGGTTCATAGCAGTTAATAAAGAATTCAATCATTTTGGAAAAATTACTACACTCAAAAAGCTAATGCTAGAAGCAGTAGAAGAAAAAGGATTAAAAATAATTCCTGATAGATTCGAGAAAGTTTATTATCACTGGATAAATAATTTAAGAGATTGGTGTATCAGTAGACAAATATGGTATGGACACAGGGTGCCTGTATGGTATAGACAAGACGCAAGTAATAAGTCGCAAGAATCAAGAGAAATACATGTAGGAGAAAAACCAAGTGGCGACGATTGGGAGCAAGATGAAGATACACTAGATACATGGTTCTCTAGTGGTATGTGGACATTCTCCACTCTTGGTTGGCCAGAAAAGACAAAAGATCTAGAGATGTATCATCCTACAGATTTACTAGAAACTGGACATGACATCATATTCTTTTGGGTAGCTAGGATGATAATGATGAGTACATATGCACTAAATGAAATACCATTCAAGACAACATATCTTCACGGATTAGTGCGTGATGCACAAGGAAGAAAAATGAGTAAGTCTCTTAACAACGCTCTAGATCCTAGAGATCTGATAGAAAAGTATGGAGCTGATGCACTTCGCATGTCTCAAATAGTTGGCAATGGACCAGGTAATGATCTAAAACTAGGAGAAGACAAGATAAAAGCTTATAAAAATTTTGCAAATAAGATATGGAATGCTACTAGATTTGTACTTGAAAAGACAGCTGATTATGAACTGGGAGAAAATTATCTAGAAAATATCACAAATATTACTGACAAAAATATTTTAGAAGAATCTAAAAAGATAATAAAAGAAATAAGAGAAGATATAGAAAATTATAGATTGCATTTAGCAAGTGAGAAAATTTATGCGTACTTCTGGCATGAGTTCTGTGATAAAAATATCGAAACTCTAAAAATTAGAATAATGAACAATGAAGACAAAGCGTCTGCTCAAGCTACATTGTTATTTGTTTTAAGAAATCTTATAATAACCCTTCACCCATTTATGCCATTTATAACAGAAGAGATTTGGAAAGACATAAAGACTAACGAAGATGATATGTTACTTGTGACTAAGTGGACAATATAATTAACGTAACTATTAATATTTGCTTGCAAGGTCGTAACTTTGCTGTGCCTATCTGAAGCTTTAGCGGAAGAAGGACGAAGCCTTGCTTCGCAATTCGAAGCTTAAGCGAAGACTTGTGGATAACTAACCCATTCTTTTATTGATAGAAAAAGAAATAATAGGTATAATAAAGCTAACATTAATAATGTTTTCATTTTTAACTTTAGCCGATTATTATTTAAATTAAATTAATAAAATATATGTCAAAAGACAAAAAATCATTTTTTGAAAGACTAGCTGGATCTGTAATGGTAGAAGATCAAGATGGAGATGAAGAATTAGAGGTCGAAATAGACAGAAAGAGTCCAAAAAAATTCAATGAAGCTGAAAAAGCTATTGCCAATTTGAGAGGAGAAGAGGAGTTTGAAGAAGAAGATGGTGAATTATCAGTCGATGTATACCAGACTCCTAATGAGATTATAATAGAAGCTATGCTAGCCGGAGTAAAGCCAGAAGATTTACAATTATCTATAACTAGAGATATGGTAACTATAAAAGGAAGAAGAGATGGCAATACTCAGATATCAGACGATGATTATTTTTACAGAGAACTATATTGGGGAGCATTTTCAAGAAGCATATTACTTCCCCACGAGATTGAAATAGAGAGTGTGGAGGCTGTAGAGAAGCATGGACTTCTAATTATTAGACTTCCAAAAATTGATAAAGCGAGACAAGCTAAAGTTAAAGTGAAATCTATCTAGTTAATTTCTATAAACAAAAAGCACTATTTTAAGATAGTGTTTTTTGTTTATAAAAAATCTGAGTTTATGCTATATTTACTTTGTTCTTTGCTCTCGTAGTTAAATGGATATAACTCCTCCGTCCTAAGGAGGGTTTGTAGGTTCGATTCCTGCCGAGAGCACAAAAAAAAAGGCCTTCGAAAGGCCTTAACAATACTTATAAACTTTTTATCTTTGAAGTAGATGCCGTCAAAACCATTTGATCTTTAACAAGATCTTTGAAGGCTTCTTCAAAAAGTCTGCTTCCGGTTTTGTTGTGTAAAAGTTTTCTTACACCTATCTTTGCAGTGAGTTTATTTGCATATATTTTTAACACTTCTACCTCTAGCACAAATGCGCCAGAGGTATATTTACAAATGTCGCCTTCTTGAAAAGAAAGCATTATTTTTTCTCTTGACATTCCATGAAGTTTTAATTAAAAATAACGGACAAAAAACATAATATCATATATGTTCTAAAAAATAAAGAGAATTTTATATGTTAAAATATTTATATAAATATATGGAAGAAAATAAAACTATAAAAAATCTTGAGAGAGCAGAATATGATACGGAGATTTTAGAAAAGATGCTTTCCCTCACAGAAGAAAATAATATTTTATTAAAAAAAATTAGAAGACAGCAAAAATGGACAAATATATTTAGAGTAATATATTGGATCTTGATAGTATCAACTGTTTTTGGTCTATATTATTTTTTACAACCAACAATAAACTCAATATTGTCTCAATTTGGAGATGTTAAGGATACAATAGAAAAAATATCACATAATGCAGAAAATTTACCCGATGTAAGTAAATTTAAAAGCTTATTAGATAAGATAGGAAATTAGTATTTAATATCTGGTGCCGAGAGCCAGGCTCGAACTGGCGACCCCTTCCTCTTCAGGGAAATGCTCTACCAACTGAGCTATCTCGGCGTGTTGATAGATATTTATTCTATCATAAAATTAGATTTTTTGGAAATATCTTCCTTATATATTTAAAGCTAAAATTTGAGCCATTTTAGATGGATTGAAGCCAATAAGCACATCTTCGCCAATTCTTATAACCGGGACTCCTAGTTGACCCGTAATCTCTACCATCTCTTTCCTTTTTTCAATATCACTCGCAACATCATACTCTAAATATTCTACTTTTTTTTCTTTTAGCCACTCCTTTGCTAAATGACAAAAATGGCAAGTTGGAGTGCTAAATATTTCGACTTTTTTTGTTTTTTCTTCTGTCATAATTTTTAATAAATGAAATAAAATTTAATAAAACTTTTCTAAAAATCTACAAGAATAATCTGATTAGGTAATTATACCATGCCACTAAAATCCTACCAAATCTCTAATAAACTTTTTAAACAAATCCCAAGCGGATTCGCTTTTAGGAATATCGTATGTAGAAGAAGGACTATTATAGACTATAATAAGCTCTTCTCCTGGCTTCTTTACTTGATAAGTCTCCCTTATATATTTATCTCTCCCATCTTCAGTATTAATATTATTAAATTTATATTCATTTTCAGATAATTTATGTCTGACTTCTTCTTCTTCTTCTGCGACAAATATATAATCTTTTTTTGTTAAAGTATATTTCCTGTAAACCTTAAAAACTCCTTGTACAGAAAAAAAGATAAGGGTGATGATAAATATAATAGTAAAATTACTATAAAAAATATTTCTCCACAAAAATTTATCTTTATACTTCCTCATTTATTATAAATAATAGCATAAATATTAACTCTATTTCACAAAATACAATAAAATGCTATAATCTTTTAAATTAAAAATATGTTTAAAAGTCATCACCAAAAAACTGTAAAAAAAATCTTTTCTATCTTATCTATATTAATGGTACTTTCAATGATAGGATTTTTATTGATTCCTCTTCTAAGATAGAAAGGTTATTTTTTCATTAATTCGAGAAAGGTGTCATGCTCTATACGGACCTTTCCTTCTTTTTGCATTCTTTTTTTACCTCGTTTTTGCTTTTCTCTAAGCTTCATTTTCCTAGTTATATCTCCACCATATAGATACCCAGTGACATCTTTTTTCATAGGGGCTATAGATCTTGAAGCTATAATTCTACCTTTGACAACAGCCTGAATTTTGACTCTAAATAATTCTCTAGGTAAAATATTATAGAGCTTTTCTACTACTTCTTCAGCTTCTTCATTCGCACGCCACTCAGCAACAACTCTAGAAAATGCAGGGACTCTTTCTTCAGCGATGAGTATATCGAGACGAGTAACTAATGCATCTTTTATTTCTCCCATTTTATAAGCTATTGAAGCATAACCAGAAGAAGCAGATTTTAATTCATCAAAAAAGTTTCTCATTAACTCACGAAGTGGCATAGATACATGGATATTTATTCTGCCCTCACCCCAATCCATCATATCAACTATTTCTCCTTCATGTTTTTGAAATAACTGCATCATGTTAGACAAATATTCATTTGGGACTATTATGGTAAGTAATATCCATGGCTCTCTCACACTCAAATATTGTCCATGATCAGGAAAATGTATTGGAGTATACACTTTTTCTATAGTATAATCACGCATCTCTACTTCATAAGTAATAGACGGCTGAGTCACAATTAATTCTTGGTCGAATTCTCTTCTTAGTCTCTCAGTGACTATCTCTAAATGAAGCATACCAAGAAATCCGCATCTGAATCCTCTTCCTAGAGCCCCGCTAGCTTCTTCTTCAAAAGTAAGAGACGAATCTGAGAGACGAAGTTTGCCAAGTGCTGAGCGAAGATCATCAAATTCATCTTGTGTCTCAGGATAAATAGATGCGAACACAAGCGGAGTAGGTTCTGCATAACCAGCAAAAGCTGGAAGTGGGTGAGAAAAAGTAGTTACAGTATCTCCTACGCGAGCTACTCCTGGCTCCTTGATACCAGTTACTATATAGCCGATCTCTCCTTCTCTTAATATTTTTTCTTCCCTTTTTTCTGGCTTAAATGTTCCTACGCTCCTCACGAGAAATCTGTATTTTGATTTTATAAAAAGTAGTTCATCATTTCTCTTTACTTCACCATTTAGCACTCTAACATAGAGTATCACTCCTTCATGATTAGAATATTCAAAGTCAAATATTAGCGCTCGGAAAGATTTATTATTTACAATTTCTAATTTTGGAGCTGGGACTTTTTTAATTATCTCTTCCAATAATTCTGGAACACCAGTTCCTGTCTTACCAGATACTAAGACGATATCGCTCTCTTCTACTTTTAATAAATTAATTATCTGCTTTTTAACTCCTTCAACATCTGCTATAGGAGAGTCTATCTTATTAATTACTGGAATTATTTTTAATTCTGCCGCCTTTGCCATTTCGAGAGTTGTGAGAGTCTGGGCCTGTACCCCTTGAGTGGCATCCACAAGAAGTAGTGCGCCCTCTACTGCACGAAGGCTCCTAGATACTTCATAAGAAAAATCAATGTGGCCTGGGGTGTCAATCAGATTGAGAATATAATTTTTATATTGCATACGTACAGGCGTCATCTTAATAGTGATACCTCTCTCCCTTTCTAGCTCCATAGAGTCTAGGACTTGATCCTTCATCTTTCTATTCTCCACTGTGTGAGTGAATTCTAAAAGGCGGTCTGCTAGTGTAGACTTACCGTGATCAATATGTGCGATAATAGAAAAATTCCTTATATTTTCCATCTTTTTTATACAAATATATCACAAAAATGATTTTATTGCATTCTCAATTTGTCTCCTACATTAATATCTAATTTATCAGAAAGTCCAGCATTTATCTCAAGTACATATTTAGCTAAAGTATATATATCGTTAGTAAATGTCTCTCTAGAATTTGGATCTTCCTCATGATATGAACTAGCCTTCACATTTCTTGTTATCTTCATAATCTTATAATTCTCATCAAGCCAGATCATATCTAGGTCAAAATTCATATCTTTCATCCAAAATGACAATACTTGCTCTTTTTCAAAAGCAAAAAGCATACCCTCTGTCACTAACACTTCTCCATGATTATATACCTTCAACTTATCTTTTCCTGATAAGCCTTGCGATCTTTCTTCTTCATTTTTTGCGAGTTCTACAAATATTTCATGGCCACCATCTGTTAGTAAGAGTTCATCTCCTCTCAATATCCAAGTCTCTTCAACTTTAGCTGAAGAAGTGTTAAAAAGTTTCTGACCAAAAGATAAATTAAGAGTTTTGTTTTTTGTCCAATTTGAGAGAGAAACTATAAAACCTATAATCACAAAAACAAATACTATTGAAAGTATTAGTCTTCCGATATTGGGTGATGAGAGTTTTCTTTTTGTACGAAGATGTGGCATAAATAAAATTAAAATAAAAATTTTTATAAATATATTTTAGCATAAAAATTATAAATAAATTTAAAAAATAAAAAACTGCACTTTATTTTTAGTGCGGCTTTTGTGAAAAAATAATTTTTGCTAAATTTGCAGGAAGGCACATGTACCACCACCAAGCCAAAGACCAGACAAATAAGGGTATTTTTATTTAAGATATTATTCCTCCTTTTTTCTATTTGCCTTAGCTCTCATCCCTTCATCAAGAATCTGCTTTCTTAATCGGACAGACTTTGGCGTGATTTCTAGATATTCATCTTCATTCATTATCTCAAGTCCTCTCTCTATTGAGAGCTCCCAAGCAGGTACCAGATTGATAGCTTCGTCAGCACCAGAGGCACGCATATTAGTTAGCTGCTTACCCTTTGTAGGATTCACTACCATCTCTTCACCTTTACTTGTATTACCGATGATCATACCAGCATATACTTCTACAGCAGGACCAATATATAGTGTACCTCTATCTTGGAGATTCCAAAGCGAGAATCCTAGAGCCTTACCACTCTCCATACTTGTCATAGATCCAAATAATTTTCTTTGTATCGGACCTACATAATCAGCAAATCTTCTAAATCTTGAAGAAAGTATTCCTAATCCTTTTGTATCGATAATAAATTCTCCTCTATATCCAAGTAATCCTCTAGTAGGCACTTCAGCTTTAATTCTCGTAATACCTTCTCTCTCGCTCATATCTAAGACTATCCCCTTTCTTCTTCCTAGCTTCTCCATCACTACTCCTGAGAATTCTGTAGGTACGTCTACTACGACTTCTTCAAAAGGCTCTTCTTTACTTACCACATTTCCAGCCTCGTCCTTTATCTCATGAAAAATAACTTGTGGTTGAGATACTTGGAGTTCATACCCTTGTCTTCTCATATTTTCAAGAAGGACAGCCACATGCATTTCTCCTCTTCCATAGACTGTATATTTATCTGTGTTATCAAAATCGACTTTTAATCCGACATTTACCTCTAATTCTTTTTCTAGTCTATCTCTTATCTGACGAATCGTTACGAATTTACCCTCTCTTCCAGCAAAAGGTGAATCATTTACTAAAAAGTTAAGAGATATAGTAGGTTCATCAATATGAATTGCTGGCTTGCCTTCACCGCCTTGATCTTTTAAGAAAGTCTCTCCGATAAATATAGTCGGAAATCCGGCGATCATTACTATATCTCCAGCCGTAGCGATCTCTGACTCTATTTTTTTTACTCCAACAAATGTATAAATCTTTGTGATCTTACCAGAAGTAGTCCCTCCAGTAAAAGGATCTTTTACAAAAATAGTCTCATTTAATTTTACTTCTCCATCATAAACGCGAGCAACTGCCATTCTTCCTAAGAAATTATCATATGCTAGATTGAATACTTGCGCTACAAAAGAATTATTTTTATCACCTGTTGCCTTTGGTACTTTTTCTAGTATAGTATCTAGAAGCGGCTCAAGATTCTTCCTCTCATCACTGAGACGCTTCATGGCCACACCTTCGCGACCGATAGCGTATACAGTAGTGAAGTCTAATTGTTCATCATTAGCTCCTAATTCTAGGAATAATTCAAATACTTCATCATGAACTCTCTGACAATCAGATGCTGGCTTATCAATCTTATTAATAACTACTATAGGCTTTAGTCCTAATTCTAGAGACTTTTTAAGCACAAATCTAGTCTGTGGCATTGGACCTTCTTGTGCGTCGACTAAGAGTAATACAGAGTCTATAGAGCGGAGCACGCGCTCTACTTCGCTTCCAAAGTCAGCATGTCCTGGTGTATCAAGAATATTTATCTTAGTATCTTTATATATAACAGAAGTATTTTTAGCATATATAGTAATACCACGCTCCTTCTCAAGATCATTAGTGTCCATTGAAAATCCCTCTTCTAGTACTCCACACTCCTTCATCAGAGCATCTGTTAGAGTTGTCTTTCCATGGTCCACGTGTGCGATAATCGCAATATTTCTTATTTCTTTATATTCTTGATTCATAAATTTTGTTTTTAAACCCTTCCTCCTCCTTCCCTAAAATTTAGAGAAGGACTAAAGTTGATAAAAATAAAAGCAATTCCTGCTTTTTTAATAAACAAATAATAACACAAAACCAATAATTAAGCAAAATAAAAAGCCCTGCAGTTTTACAGAGCTTTTTATGAAAACTAAAAGTAACTAGAAATTAAATTTGTTCCACTACATACACTTCGCCATCTTTGATTAAAGTCTGGTATTCTCCACCTTTTTTATAATCACTTTGCTTGCATATAATTTTCACGTCTTGATTATCACCAACTTCTACACTGGCAACATTATTATCTGGAGACCATTCATTCTCATAAAATCTAATCTTTTCTGCTAATTCATTAGAAGGGACAGATACAGAAAAACCATCAGTTTCTTGACCTGAAAAATCTTGAGGTGACTTGAAAGTTATATGGAGTTTAGTTATATTGATTTTTTCTAAACCTTCATTTTTATTTGTTTTGAAATTTTCTAAAGACATATATTTTATTTAAATTTTTAAAAACCTAATTTTTAACTATATACATTATATAACATTAACTAAAAAACCCCTAATTCCTTCAAAAAGGCTTTACTATTTGGACTTCTTTTTAAGAATTTTTTTACTGACAATAATTCATCTCTACTACCTCCGACTTCGAGTATTTCTTTTCTATATCTCTCCCCTACTTCTTTTAATTTACTCTTGCTATCTTTTGCTTTTTCAAATTCAGAATATATGTCTTGCGCATACACGAGAGCCCACATGTATGAATAGTATCCAGCATCATATCCACCCACTAGATGTCCCCAACCTGCTGGGTATAGAGAAGATTCTGGTCTTTTTGTTTTTAAATATTTAAGTAAATATTTATTAAATTCTTTAGAAAGATTTTTACCAGTATTGTCTAATCTAATTTTATTAGAATGAATATCAATATCATAAAGTGATTGTATAAAAAGCCATAGGAAATTAAATCCTTTTAAAAAATTCTTAGAAGAAAGAATTTTCCGAATCGTATCCTTGTCAAGAGTTGTCTTCTTTTTATAATGAACTGCTATCTTTTTAAGATTATTCTCTTCAAATAAAAAGTTTTCGAGCATCTGACTTGGAGTCTCCACAAAATCCCATACCGCTTGATACCCAGCTTGAGATGTGTGTACAGCTTCAGTTAACATATAATGGACACCATGTCCGAATTCGTGGAACAAAGTCTCAACTTCTCCTAAAGTTAATAATGAGGGTAAAGATTTTGAAGATTTTTGAAAATTACAAATCAATTCATTGATTGGTATCTTTCTTTTATTATTTATATCGCCACCATTTACAAATTCTGCAGAGCATGCATGCCCATACTTTCCGTCTCTAGGAAATGAATCAAGAATGAGATATGAGATAATTTGCTTAGTATTTTTATCTTTTAATTCATAAAGTTTTACGTCTTTATCTACTAAAATAGACCTCTTTTCCTTGTCTTGTACCAAAGACACTGAGAAATTAAATAATTCTCCAAAAATACTAAACATTATCTTAAGTGTATGCTCTAATTCAAAATATTCTTTTAATTTTGCGCTGTCATAAGAATATTTAGACTCTTTTAATTTATTACTAACATAAGCGTTATCGTAATACTCTATAGACCTTATTTCTTTATACTGTTCTAGATTATTTTTCGCAAAACTATTTAATTCTTTTAAAGCATCTTCTGCTGGTTTTGATAATTTGTTAATTGATGACTCTAAAAAATCTCTCACATTTTTCTCTGATTTTGCCATTCTATTTTCAGTATTGAGATCTACATGATTTTTATAGCCCAAAATCTTTGCGTTTTGATCTCGCAATTTTATTACTTCAGATAATATCTTCAGATTCTTTTCCCCTCCTTTTCTATAACTCTTATCTATTAACTCTTTTCTCTTTTCTCTACTTTCTGCATACTGCATAAAAGGGCCAATGCTTGGATAGTCTAGCGTGACTTTATATTTGCCATCTGCCCTCTCTAGAGACTTCACAAAATTCTCTGGCAAGCCCTTTATCTCTTCTTCGTTACACAAGATAAAATCTTTATACTCATCAATGTTCTTTGAAAAATCTAGTGATAGCTTAGCTATCTTTTTAAGATTATTTTTGAGTTTATCTTGCTTTAATTTTGGAAGATTAAATCCCATTCTCTTGTAGCCTTTTATAGTGTCTTCTACTAACTTCACACTACCAACTCCATACTTCTTATCTAAATCTTTCTTTTCTTTTTTATAATTACCTTCAAAATAATCTTTTACAGATAAATAAATATCTTTATCATGTTCTATATCTACCACCTTGGTTGACATTTCTTTCTGAAATTCATTTGCCATGTCTCGCCAAGCTCTATCTTTATGAGTTATGGCATAAGCATTTATCTGATATATAGTATCTGTAAATTTATTTCCTGAATTTTCTAAAGCTAATATCGTATTCTCAAAACCCCTCTCTTCTTTCTTAAGAGATTTTATCTTAGTATAGATTTCTTTTTTAGATTTTAGATATGATCCTAGTAATTTATCAAAGTCTTCTTTTTTATATTTCTGAACTTTTGCAATAGACTTCCAATCTGGCATAATAGCCTCTTTTTTATTCTTCATATTTTTTAATTAATTAGATTATTTAACTTTAAAGCTCACTCTAACCACTGCTGTTATTTTCTTATCTATAGTGCTAGTATCGTATATACCATAATCACTAGTATCTATACTATCTTTGCTTGTGATCTGGAATACCCCCTGAGAGGCTGTAATGACCGCTCCAGCATGATTGTTAGTAGACTTAGCGATTGACTCAGCTCTCTCAAAAGCGTTCTTTGTAGCCTCATTTAGCATCTCTGACTTTAGATCAGCTAATTTGCTATAAAAATATTGAGTATTCATGATAGAGAGATTTATGTCCTTAAAATAATTACTTAATTCGTTATTTATATAGCTATTAATATTCAAAGAGAGGTCTTTTATTTTTTCGACATCACTAGAGGAAATATTAATTGTCTGATTATATTCAAAATATTTTTGACCTAGACATGAGTCCCAATTATTTTTATCTCGCAGTGTACACTGAGACAAAGTATTGAGCGACAAGATATCTATCTCTTTTGATTCTATACCATAATTTATAAGATATTTAGAAAGAGAATCTCTCGCATCTCTTAGTCTTCTTATAGCTTCTTCTTCTCCAACACCTAAAGAATCAGCTTTTATTAAAATAGAAATAGTACCTCTATCACTAGTCACAAATCTCTCTGAAGTACCAGACACTGTAATCCCTTGCGCATTTGTAAGAACAGAAATATTATTCATAGAAGACTTAAAAAAGGCGCCCAGTATTATAAAACCGAGTAAAATAATGATACTTAATGTAAAAGCGGGATTAGTGAATAAATTATTTTCTTTTATATAATTTCTGATATTTTGAAGCATATATTTATATTGATATATTTATAATGCTATAATTATAGCATCTTTAATTTTTTTTAAAAATTATATATGGATAATATACTATTTGAACTACTAAAGACTATTTCTCTAGTTGGAAATGAAAAATTTATGTTAATCTTGGCAACATTAATATCATTAGTTATCATCTTCTGGCATAAAGAAGAAAAGCTGGCAGGATTTATACTTTTTAATTATGGATTAACTATGACTATAGTCGTCCTACTAAAATATCTAGTCCATAAAGATAGAAATCCTTTGGCTCTGGTCTACGAGAGTAGCTATGCCTTCCCTTCTGGTCATGTAGCAGCCGCAGCTGTTAGTTTTTTATTATTATTTTATCTATCCAGATTTGTGAAAAATATATTCTGGAGAGATTTTATGAAAATATTTGGAATAATATGGATTGGATTAATGATCTATGCGAGATTAGGTCTAAAAGTGCATGATATATATGACATATTGGCTTCTATCATAATAGCTTCTTTTATTTTTTATCTTTCTTTACAAATAAAGTTATTTAAAAAAGGCATATTAAAAAGAGAATTGAAAAATCTAAATTAATGAAAGATATACTGTATAAATAAAAAATTATGAATAAGAATATTTTGAGAGAAATTCATGAACACATTTTGAAAATAGCAACATCTGAGAGAGCTGAGTCTAATAAATGGTTTTTTAAGACTGCTAAAGGAGAGTACGGAGAAGGAGATAAATTCCTAGGTCTAACTGTACCTCAGACTAGGATTCTAGTGAGAACTTTTAATTGTCTACGACAAGAAGACACAGAAAAAATATTAAAATCAGAATATCATGAAGAGAGATTGCTCGCCTTACTATTATTAGTAGATAAATTTGAAAAAGCTAAAAATATAAAAGAAAGAGAAGAAATTTTCAAGCTTTATTTTAAAAATATTAAATATATAAATAATTGGGATCTGGTAGACACTTCTGCACCAAAAATCGTTGGCGCATACATAAAAGAAAAATATTCTCTAAAATCGAGAAGTTGCTCTGGGGTGCGATTTTTAAAATCACTAATAAGTGATAAAAATATTTTCGCAAAAAATACAAAAGAAAAACTCTGGGAAAAGAGAATTGGCCTAGTAGCGACACTGCAACTAATAATGAAATCTAAAAAAGATGAATATGCGAGTGAAGTCGTACTAGAAATAGTGAAGAAAAATCTAATAGAAAAAGATAAGATAAACTCTCATGATCTACTTCAAAAGGCTAGTGGCTGGATGCTAAGAGAATATGGAAAAAGAATTAGTGAAAAAAGATTAAAAGAATTTTTAACTCAAAATTTTAATCTAATAAAAACAAGAAGGACTCTACTAAGATATGCTATAGAAAAATTTGACGAAAAAGAGAGAAAAGAGTGGCTAAATAGAGAATAATACTAAAATAGTTTAGTATTATTTTTTATATTTTTAATTATTGATATATTATCTAGTAGGGCCAGCTTCTCTCGGGGAAGAGATTATGCTCTTGAATTCTTGTTGTGAAATATATTGTGGACTATAGCTACCACCTTTAGATATTATCTGCGAATAAAAAGATCTCAGATGGTTCCTAGAGCCTTTCATTAGATTTTCATAGACTATCTTTATATTTGAATTATTAGTCTGGCTTATATAATTCTCTAAATCATGTATGTCTAGATCTTCTATTGTTATACCTACATATAATGCATCTAAAGTAGAAAGACTGCCTTTTGCAACTAGATCATTATATAGCTTTTGTATATCTTGATTAGTAAACACACCTAATGAACTATCAGCAGGATCTGGTATATTGTATAGATCCAGTAAATTCTTTACTGCTTGTGTATGAGTATTTTCACTATTGGATATATTCTGAAATATTGGCAAATTCGAATTATTGTATAAAGTAACATATACATCGTGAGCTAATTTTTCTTCTTCTCGCATATAGATTAGACTTTGCTTTTCTGATTCACTAATAGCTAGAGTGTTGTAGCTTTTAGAATAAACTTGTCTCTTGTTTGTATTATTAGATACCCTACCCAAAAAGGTACTATTTTTCGCAAAAGCATATAAAATCACAAATCCTAACAATATAAAAACGAAAACTATTATATATTTTTTGTTTTTTATTAAAACTTTTATCATATTTTTGTATAGATTATTTGTTAAGACCCAATAAATCTACCATCACATTTGGCTGGAATCCGACCAGAATATTATTATCGATATCTATAACTGGTACCCCCATTTGTCCACTCTTCTCTACCATTTCCATAGCTCTAGCCCTATCACGAGATACATCTACATCTTCAAATGGTATGTTCCTCTCTTTTAAGAAAGTCTTGGCCATAACACAGTATGGGCATGAAGGGGTCGAATAAACAATAATATTTTTATCTTTCATATCTTTTTATTTAAATTTATTTTTCTAAAAGTCTTATTATTTTTATAAATTTTTTATCTCTAGTCTTATAAAACATGTTTTTGCCTTCTCTTTTACTAGAAAGTACTCTGGCATCTTTTAAAATCTTTAAGTGCTGAGAGAGAGCGGACTGGCTTATATGACACATTCCTAATAGATCACTCACTGTCTTTTCTTTTTCGAGACAGATTATAATTCTCATTCTTTCTTTATTCCCTATCGCTTTGCATATCTTTTGATCTATCATGAATACATATTAGCATATTCTAATATGTATTGCAACAAAAATAATCCACACATAAATTTTGGCGGAGACGATGAGATTCGAACTCATGAGGGAATTTCTTCCCTGCCTCGTTAGCAGTGAGGTGCCTTCGACCAGCTCAGCCACGTCTCCAATAAATACTATTTTAACACATGTTTAAGTTTTATAAAAATTTGATAAAAATATATTAAAAATGATATAATCCAAAAATTATAAAATTAAAATAAAAAATATGATAAAAGAATTTGTACATTTTGTACGAGAAAAAGGAGTTATCGGTCTTGCTGTTGGTATTATAGTTGGTGGAGCAGTGACTCAATTTGTAAATGCAATAATTAAGGATCTTATAGATCCTATAATAGGAGCAGTGATTGGAGGAGGACAAGGTCTTGCCAGCTACGCTTATACTATACCGGCCACAGATATCACATTCACATATGGTAATCTCATTTCAGAATTAATAAATTTCGTAGCAATACTTTTGGTAATCTATTTATTATTTGTAAAATCCCCTCTTAATAAATTAGATAAGAAAGGAGAATAATTTAATTAAAAAATAAAACCCGCTAGATAGCGGGTTTTATTTTTTATTTTTCAGCAAGCAGGACTTCTTGATTTATATCTGTCTTGTGAATCTTATTCATGATAGCTATAACTTGATCTTCATATCCGTCAATGACAGTACCATTATAGTAATATAATTTTTTCTCGATATCAGTAAATGCATAATATCTAGCTGTCTTAGGATTAGCACCACCAAGATTCCTTCCGACAACCTCAATAGCTTCATTAAAATCAGAGAATTTAATTTTAGCTCCTCCCCAGCCAAATGGATTATTATTCATAAGACGCTTACCACCAGAAGATTCTCTAATGGAGATAGCTGGCAAAAGATTATAAGGAAGACCATATTTCTCAGCTACAAGCACAAACTGCATACCATATCCCTCAAGAGGCATGGATCTCTCTTTAAAATAAGTGTTGATTTTTTCTGCTTTGGCTTTTCTGGCCTCATCAATATCCTTCTCCTTTTCTATAGAAACAATGGTGTTATTAGAACCAGCTGTCTCGCTAGAAACTGTATTTAACTCAAAGGTCGGCATAGCTAGCAATGGTATGAAGGCCATGACGAGTAGAGTATTTTTTAGTTTTTTTATCATAATACTGCGGTTTAGCTCCGCCAACTACCCAAAAACAGTAGAAAATAAAAATGAGCCTTATAAAGCCCACATGTAGATATCTTAGCAAATTCAAATGAAAAAGTCAAGGGTTATACAAGTAAAATCATCTAATGTCAATATTACTAGTTAAAAAATCCTTATAAAATAAGGATTTTTGCTATCTTAACAAAAGTGTGCTAAAATTAAGAAAGTTAAAAATTAAGGCCTTATCGTCTAGCGGCTAGGACATATCCCTCTCACGGATAAAACCGGGGTTCGATTCCCCGTAAGGTCACCAACAGATATGAAAATCACTATAAAAAATAAAATTCCAGTGATATTATCTCCTGCTATATGTAAAATAACTGCTTATTTTTTTGGAGTTCCTATTGGAGGAGTTACTCTGTTCCCTTTTATAATTGTTAGGGATGATAAAATTTTAAATAATGCTGATTATATAAGACACGAGAGTATCCATATTTATCAATGCTTGGAGACTTTTATATTAGGTATATATATAATTGGAGGTTTGCAATATCTATACGCTAGATTGGTGTTAAGAAAAAATAAATGGGAAGCCTATTATTATATGAGTCATGAGCAAGAAGCTCATCAAAATGATCATAATTTAAATTATCTTAAAAATAGAAAGTGGCTCTCTTATTATAAATACCTATTACCTAAAAATAAAAAGAAGATGTCGTATATAGATGGAAAAAGGATTATCTTTTAATTTATCTTATCTTCCACATTTTATCTTGCCGGACTAGATCAATATTAGAGTCATGATTTTCACCCAGTACCATCTTTACTACCCTTTCCATTCTAGAACCTTGTGATCCTTTTACAAAAATAATATGCCCCCCGACTTCAGTCTCGCTCTTCCCGGCTCTATAAGCATTCTCCACCTCTTCTTCTAGTATTCTTAAAAGCTCTCTACCAGCTTCTATACTATTATTTGTAATATACACATTTTCTCCATCCATACCAGACTTTATAGCCGACTCTGCGATAAATTTAGCTCTGATGCCACTGGTTATCAATATATCACAAGCGTCTTTAGCTAGAGTACCTATCTTTTCATGCTCTTCTCTTGTATATTCTCCTAGCTCTAACATATCTCCTAAGACTAATATTTTCTTATTTTCAGAATCTAGATTTTTAATAATATTAATACCGTGAGTCATAGCTTTAGGAGAAGCGTTATAAGTATCATCTATAATAGTAGTATGATAAACTCCGTCTAATATTCTCATTCTTCCATTAGTCTTCGGAGCGCTCTCTATATCACTGACCGCTTTATTTTCATCAATACCTAATTGATTCGCTACCAGTATACTGGGCAAGATAGAATATATTATCGCCTCTCCCAAGACTCCTTCTAGCTCCAAAGCTATAGATTTATCTTGTATATGTAAAAGAGCGCCCATACCTATTGGACAAGAGAAATTATTTTTCTTCTTAAATAGAACTTTAATATTCTCGGCGTAAATGCTAGCATTTTTATCCTTTAAAGAAAAGGATCTGAAAGAAATATTTCTATCTTCTAGACTGAATTTATCTCGCATCTCCTCTGCTATCTTCACACAATCTTTATCATCAAGATTATAAATAAAAGTCCCTCCTTTTTTTAAATTTTCTACAAGATACTTTTTCTCTCTAATTAATTTTTCTCGATCATTGTCAAAAAATTCTACATGCACTGGTACTTCAGCAAAAGCTGTCATGATCACCATATCTGGCTTTATATATCTACATATCTTTTCTATATCTCCTGGACCATCAGCACCGATCTCTAAAACAAGATATTTATAATCATATTTATCAAAAAGCTTCACAAAGCCTTTTAAAATAATCCTAAGCCAAAGCGAAAAACTAGTCCAACCACTCTCTAGATTGAGAATAGTAAGCGGAACACCGGTATCACTATTCATACTCTTCTTGCTAGCAAGAACAAGAGTGTCTCCATCTTCATCTACAAGATTTTTCTTTAATGCTGCATATATAAAGTCTTTTGTGGAAGTCTTACCAAGATTACCAGTGACAGCTATCACTTTTGGAGAATTTTTCTTAAGAATATATCTAGCTTGCCAAGTTATTATTATTACTATTATCTTCTTTAAAAAATCTTTCATAGAATTTATTATTTTCTTAAATACTCATATTGACTACAATCGCACTTTTTGACCTTTTTACCACTTCCACAAGGACACTGATCATTCCTACCTATCTTATGATCACTTTCCCCTTCTTTATTAGTCTCGACATGAGTATCATTCTTTAATCTAGAGTTCTGTAATATTTTCTGAGCTTCAATATTGGCTATTATATTATCTATATGCATTATAAAATTATAAAAATCCTCTTTCATTTTAGCTTGCATAGCTTTATAGGTGGCAAGGGCTTCCTTCTTGTATTCTACAAGAGGATCTCTCTGTCCATAAGCTCTTAGATTTACAGACTGTCTAATATGATCCATGTGCTCTAAGTGGGCCATAAAATACTGATCAACTATTTGTAAATATATATTCTTTAATACATCGAAAAATATATCGTCACCATATTTTTCTTTTTTAGACTCTATAAAATTTTTTAATTCTTCTTTTACTTCGTATAACTCTGAAAGAATTTTTTCTAATTCTTTTTTATCGCCCAATAATACTCTTCGGCGTCTTTCATATATTGTCTGCCTTTGATGATTAAGCACGTCATCATATTGAAGAGTGTGTTTTCTTGCGTCAAAATGAAATCCTTCTATTTTCTCTTGAGCACCCTCAAGGACATTTGATACCATCTTAGACTTTATAGGCATATCTTCTGGAATACCAAATCGATTCATCATATTCTTTACAGGTGACCCTCCAAACACTCTCATAAGATCATCTTCAAGAGATACATAGAATTGTGTTCCTCCATTATCCCCCTGCCTTCCTGATCTACCACGAAGCTGATTATCTATTCTTCTCGCTTCATGGCGCTCTGTACCAATAACAAAAAGCCCGCCTATGTTATTTATTTCTTCTTTTTCAGCCTGCGAAGGATTTGGACCACCAAGCTTAATATCTACTCCTCTACCGGCCATATTCGTAGCGATAGTTACAGCATGCTTCTTGCCTGCACTGGCTATTATCTCTCCTTCTTTCTCGTGATTTTTAGCATTTAAGATAGTATGTGGAATATTTTCTCTTTCTAGATACTTAGAGACTAATTCGTTTTTTTCTATAGAGATAGTTCCGATGAGGACAGGCTGTCCCTTTTCAAAAAGCTCTTTTACATGTCTAACAAGTGCTTTTAATTTTCCTTTTTCTGTTTGAAAAATTAGATCCTGCTTGTCATCCCTTACAACTTTTCTATGAGTCGGTATAGTAGCCACTGGTAATCCATATACTTTGAAAAATTCTTCTTCGCTAGTCTTGGCTGTACCGCTCATTCCAGATAATTTCCTATAAAATCTAAAATAATTTTGAAAAGTTATAGAAGCTATAGTCTTTGACTCTTTTTGTATAGCTACATTTTCTTTGGCTTCAATAGCTTGATGAAGCCCATCACTCCAGCGTCTACCTGGCTGCATTCTTCCAGTAAATTCATCAACTATGATTACTTCCTTTTCTACTCTCCCATTTTCTTTTTGAATATCTTTAACGACATATTGCTTTTCTTTTATAAATAAAGCCTTGGCTCTGACAGCGGTCTCTAAGTGATGTACAAGTTTTACATTGTCACTTGCGTAAAAATTTTGTAAATTGAATTCTTTTTCTGCCTTTTCTATACCGCTAAACTTTAGAGAGATAGCTTTCTGCTTTTCATCTTTTTCATAATCTTCACCCTCTACTAATTTGTCGGCAAATCTTGCAAATCTTTTATATAGCTCGTCAGAGTCAGATGCTTCTGAAGAGATTATAAGTGGAGTTCTTGATTCGTCTATTAAGATAGAGTCTACTTCATCTACAATAGCAAAATTATGATCCCTCTGTACTATGTCTTCTTTATTATAAATAAGATTATCTCTTAAGTAATCAAAGCCGAACTCATTATTAGTACCATATGTAATATCAGCTTTATAAGCTTCTTGTCTTCCCACTTTTCTTAAAAATTCATTTTCCACTTTGAAGCTTCCTTCTTCTTTTACTTCTATTTCTTCCAGCTTCTCTTTCTCAATATCTTTTTGTATTTCTGCTTGTCTATCATATATATATGAAGCTTGATGATTAATAACAGAAACTGAAAGCCCTAGCATATTATATATTTTACCCATCCAGACAGCGTCTCTCTTAGAAAGATAATCATTAACAGTGACTACATGCACACCCTTTCCAGATAAGGCGTTGAGATATGCCGGCAAGGTAGCAACGAGAGTCTTACCTTCTCCTGTACGCATCTCAGCAATATATCCTCTATGCATCATTACTCCACCAATAATCTGTACAGGGTAATGCATAATATTAAGAGATCTCCTAGCCGCTTCCCGGACAAGAGCAAAAGCTAAAACTAAATTAGTATCTAATATTGTGTCTATTATTTTTCTTAATTCTCTCTTATATTCTACATATTCTAAATCTTTAATAATTAAAATATCTTCTTCTATCTTTATTTCATCTTGTATTTTATTTTTAAGAGCTAAGCTTTTATTTTTTAGTTCCTCATCTGAAAGAGATTTTAATTCTTCTTCTAAAGCAAAAACCTCCTTTACAATAGGATCTAGTCTTTTGAGCAATTTCTCATCTTCTGTTTTAAATAATTTTCCTAAAAAGGCCATATAATTTAATAGCAAACAAAAACTAGCTTGATAAATTAACTAAAGCTAAATAATATAGAGATATTCTATCATAAAATCTCTTTTTTTGCTCGCTTTATTACTTAATCTTAACAACTTGACTTTACATTATAATTATGATATACTTATATAGTTAGCTAAAAATTCTTTAATTTAAATTAAAATAAAAATGCAAATAATTTTAAAAGCTGTTCTAATGACAGCAACGATTTGCTTTTTTCTTTCTTTTATATATTTTTATATTACAGCAGGCAAAAGATATGTAAAAGATAGAAAAAATTTTTTTTAATCTTTTTTCATAAAAAGAGAAATCCTGAACTATACGCCTTAGTGTCAGGATTTTTTATTATCTTAATACTGAGATAATTTTTTAATTCCTAATTCTGGAATATTTATCCCCTCACTAGTATTCACTATAAACTCTATACATCTGACTGATTCTTCTACATTTATAAATTCTTTCAAATTTTTCTTATTACCAGCCTTTTCAAAAAAGTGAGTATTCATCTTGTCTGGGTAGAACCCAGATACTGATATGCCATATGGAGCTACTTCTATAGCCAGTGACTCTGTAAATCCTCTGACTGCATATTTACTAGCGTGATAAGAGGCTCTCTCAGATTTACCATAAAGCCCAGCTTGGGATATGACATTAATTATTCTGCCACACTTTACTCTTTTCATATATGGCAAGACTTTTTGAGTTAAAAGTATAGTGCCGAGAGCATTCACTTCAAAGACTTTTTTAATTTTAGAAAATTCATTATCTTCTAATTTTCCTTCTATCCATATACCAGCATTATTTATAAGTACATCTATTCTGCCGTATTTTTTGATTAGATTATTTATAGCTTTATCTATAGATTTCTCATCTGTCACATCAGCGACCACATAGTCGATACCAAAATACTTTTTTATCTCTTCTGATCTTTCTCTATCTGGAGATAAATTAATAACTGTATGATGCTCTATAAGTCTTTTCGCTGTAGCGAGTCCTAACCCGTCACTCGCCCCAGAGATTAAGATTATTTTTTCTGCTATTTTAGACATATTTATTTATAAATTATAACATAAAATAAAAAGCAAGAATTTTATTTTTAATTTATTAATTATAAAATTCTTGCTGAATAGCTAGCTCGCACAATTTTCCCCTCTCCACAAATCGCACTCTTCTTTAGTGCCATAATAAATTGGAGCTGGCAATGGTCCGTCCTGAGCCACGACACGGTACTCCTCCTCACCATTCTCTAGGAGCTTACCGGTGGGCTCTATTAGTGTGTTATTGTACATACAAAAAAATACTTCTAAGATAATACCATAATTAAAGCAAATTTAAAATGCTTTTAATAAAAATATTAATTTGTTATAATAAACTAACAAATAAGGACGATTAGCTCAGTTGGTAGAGCGCTACATTGACGTTGTAGATGTCAGAGGTTCGAATCCTCTATCGTCCACTAGATGTAAAAGGAAATTCCTCGGGAGAAATATTTGGATGATCCCTATTTTCATCTTTTTGCCACGAATCGTTAAAAGCACTTTCTAGTGAATCATATTTTTTATACTCTCTTCTTTGTAATGACTCATATCCAGTGGCACCTTCATATCCGCTCCAAGTTTGTCCATATACAACCACAACAACATGACCATTTTTATCTGAAAACAAATCACCGTGTCTAACAAGGGTGTCTTTATCCCTACTATCTACCGACATCTTCCAAACCATTCTTTCTTTTTCCTCTAATCCCCCTCCATTATCCTTATTATCTATAGATCTCTTAAAATTATTTTTACTTTCAAACATATATTTTAATTAAATTAATTTTATTAAATATTTACAATAAAATTGTAGCAAGATATATATCTATATCAATCTTTACAAAAAAGATTATGATTACATAATAAAATAGAAAAAATCCCCCGTTTTATTGGGAGATTTTAATTACTTTTTGGAATAAGAGGTGTTACTTCAAGTGTTCCATCTTTATTTAGTTTTGGATTTATACATTTAAAAGATGTACGACCAGCGACTAAAGCTATAGGAACTTGGTTCCAGGTCTCTGAAGAAAGAACAGTAAAAAACCTTTTAATATATTTTCCACCTTCTTTTATACCTCCACATCTCACAACCACCAAATCTTCTGTGAATATAGACTCGACAAACTCAAAAGGTATGTCTGGTCTATTAGGCCTCGATACATATCCCACATCATTGCCTTCCACATCTTTTTTTGTCACCCAAAAAATATTTTTTCCATCTGGATCTTTTAACCCAGTGTCAAAGACTTTATATCTATTAAAGTCTTTGCGTAGAATTACTTCCATGTTTTAGATTTACCAATAAGTATCCTATCAATATTAAATAATAAAGTCAAATAAAAAGCCGGCAAAACTTTCGTCTCGCCGGCAAATGACTGTTATGAATGTCTCAGTCTGTCTGTGGTTTTTAAAGCCTCAGATTTTGTAAAGCTTTTTTGAAGATTTATTCTTCTCAAGCTGCAAGACATCTATTCAGTACTAAATATAGTATAGTACAGATTAAAAATAAATGCAAATCTTATTCGTGATGATACTTACCTCCTTTTAAAATAGAAATACTTCTATAAATCTGCTCTACTAGTATCACCCGGACTAGCTGGTGCGGGAAGATTAATTTTGAAAAGCTTAATATTAGATCTACTTTTTCTTTCACTTCGCTACTAACCCCAAAAGCTCCACCTATTATAAAAATAATCTTCTCTACACCTATATTCATTTTCTCTTCTATCAAATTAGCCCATTCTACCGTAGACTTTTGCTTACCATCTTCATCAAGTAAAACCACAAAAATATTTTTATTTTCTTTTTGTACACTATTCAAAATCTTTTCTGATTCTTTCTTGATTTGTACTTCTTTACTATTATCATCTATGCTGTTTAAAATAACCCATTCTAAAGCAAAATGGATCTTGATTCTCTTTTCAAAATCTGAAATATAATTTTCAAGATTTTTGTCATGCTTTTTACCAACTGTTATAATTTGAAATTTCATAAATCTATATTATCAAAATTTTAAAGTATTTGCTATAATCTCTTTATAAAAAGAGAAAATTATGAATCTACTCGCAATAGAGACTAGCTGTGACGAGACAGCTATAGCAATAATGAATTTTGATAAAGAGCAGAATCTTGAAAAAGAGATAAGATTTTCTGTGTTGTCTAATCACGTCTTGTCACAAATAAATATCCACCGTGAATTTGGAGGAGTATTCCCTAGCTTAGCCAAAAGAGAACATGCGAATAATATAGTTAAAATATTTATAGAATGCTTAAGAGAAGCTGGGCTTTATGTAGAAAAAGAAAATATTAATATAGACTGGAATCAAGATAATGAAAAAATGATTTCTGAAATGAAAGAAAAATATAATTATGAGAATATCGAAAAAGTCAGAGAATTACTAGAAAGAGAGCCAGAGATGTACAGTGAACTAATGAAGCTAGTCTTTAGTATTGAAAAGCCAAATATTGATGCTATAGCTGTAACAGCTGGACCAGGACTAGCGCCAGCATTATGGGTTGGGATCAATTTTGCAAAAGCTCTGTCTATATTCTGGGACATACCTATCTACCCTATCAATCACATGGAGGGACATATAGTCAGCTCTCTAGTGTATCCTGTGTCTGAAAAGAAATACATAATGAAAAATATAGCTTCCACTTCTCTCGCCTTACTTATTTCTGGTGGACATACAGAGATAATATATTTTGATAAACTGGGCAAAAAAAATTCGTATAAAAAAGTTGGAAAGACTTTAGATGATGCTGTCGGAGAAGCTTTTGATAAAGTAGCGAGGAGTTTAGAATTACCATATCCAGGTGGCCCAGAAATATCAAAGCTGGCAGAAATTAGTAGAAAAAACGGATTAAAAATATTACCAGAATTCAAACTGCCAAGACCGATGATAAACTCTCACGATCTCAATTTTTCTTTTTCTGGACTAAAGACTGCGGTCATATATAAAATAAAAGAATTAGAAAAATTAATAGCTGAAAAAAAGATAACAAGAGAAGATATAAAAAATATTATTTCACTAGACTTTGAAAGTTCTGTAACTGAAATATTATTAAAAAAAATAAAAAAAGCAATAGAAAAATACAATACTAAGAGTCTGCTTATCGGTGGTGGCGTGATAGCCAATACTAATATTAGAAATAGCTTTACAGAATTTGCTATTAAAGAAAATATTGATCTATATATCCCGGAAAAATTCTTGACTGGAGACAATGCATTTATGATTGGCTGCGCCGCTATAATTAAAATCTTACAAGATGAACCGTCTTCTCATGCTAGTGATATAAACGCAAATAGTAATTGGAGCATTGAGAGTCTATAAATAAAAAAGCCTAGTAATACTAGGCTTTTTTATTTATAAATTTTATCTCTTTAATTTTTTAATAACAAAGAATACTAAAGCGATAAACGCTAAGACCAATATTCCAAATCTTAAAATGTCTGAGAAATAATTCCAATAAGAAAATGTAGATCTAATCAAAATGACAATCCCAGAAAATGCTAAGCTTGTAGCTATTATAGATAGATTAGCTGGTATTAATATACTACAGATGATCAAAATAATAGCTATAGCTACGCCAACAATAAAATTCGTCATCATATATTTAGGATTATCGTTACTATAATAACCCCTATAATCTTCTCCGTACTTCTCTGAGACTTTAGTATAGCAAGCTTGAGATTGATTATAAAGATTACAACTTCCTGTTATCTTTACTTCTTGTCCACCTTGATTTGTATATTGATATTGATTATTATCTGTGTATTCAGTCCACACACCTTCTTTAAATAAGCAGGCTTCTTTTGTGTAGATTTGATTATAATCATAAAGAGAACGACAAACCTCTTGCTCTTTTTGCATTTCCGTTAATGAATTGGTAGAAAATGGCTGTGGAGCAAAAAATAATCTTAACCCATATGTGTAAATTAAATTTATAATTATTACAAGAGCGATTATTATTATAATACTTAGACTTTTCTTGTATCCATTATTATTGGCTGGCTGAACATTATTTATATTGTTTTCCATATATTTTTATTATACTTTATATTATACCAAATAACCCATCTTTTTATAAGATGGGTTAAAATATTTTATTGTATTGTCTTTATATACTCTTCTATTTGAGATTTTAGTTCTGGCTTCTTCTTGGCTAGATTTTGCAATAGAGAAATAGCTGTATATTTTCTTCCATTTTCTATATATAAAGGAGCCAAGATTATAACTGAAGACATATCATTCTCATCTAGACTTAGATTCTTTTCTAATATAGAGATTAATCTACTAGTCTTGCCTTGAGCTTTATAAGGCTCTACAAGGGTCTCATCTATAGACATTAGACCATTTGAATTCTTAAGGAGAGCCTCTCCTTCATCAAAATTGCCAATATACAAATCTGTAAGCGCTAATATATATTTAGAATTTGAATAACTACGATCTGCATCATAAATATTTCTAGCTATTTTATTTGCTTCTTCGAATCTCTTTGCGACTAATAATTCTTCAATATATTCAAAAGCTATAGACTGCTTCATTGGAGCAGCTTCGTAGGCTAACTTACCATATTTGAGAGCTTCTTCATTCTCATTGACACTTCTTAAGAATGTAGAAAAAATAGAGAGGCTTCTAGGATCTGGATTAGCAAAAGACACGAGAGGGCGATATTGCTCTTTAGTAGAATTTATAAAATCAAACACTAATTTATATATAGGCAAATACTCTTCGGTATTAGGAAGTTTCGCATCTCTTACTTGCTGAAGAAGACCTAGTGTATTTTGAGCCATCTGCTCTCTACTTTCTAACATTGCTATACCACCTATCTTTGCAGCTTTTTCAAAATAGAGACGGCTCCTATTAAGGGCTTCTACCGGAGTTTCCCCTTCTCTCACTTGAGGCACAAGCCCTTTTATTATATATCTATTAGCATTAATATATTTTATATTTAAGAAATATATAGAAATTAAAAGTAATACAAAAATCACAGGACCAAAAATTAATAGTTTACTCTTAGGATTTGCGTCTTGAGTAAATACTTTATCCTCTTTTCTATTGAATCTAGTAGATATATAAGCTAAAACAAAGAAGAACAGTAAATAAGATACCAGATTATCAAAGACGAATATATTGTGTATAAAATACGCAATCAAAAGACCAGTAAGAAGAGCTTTCTCAATAAAATCATTATAATTACCCTTTACTGAATACTTCCAAAGCTGAACGAAACCAGTTAGATAAAGAGATAGATATGCAATAAGTCCTAGTATACCAGCAGCTATAAGCCAATCCATAAACACATTATGTGTTCTATCAAACCAAGCCTCTTGAGAATACATTCTAGGGTCATTATATTTAGCAAATACATAAAAGTAATTATCTTGTCCCCAGCCTAAAATAGGTCTCTCTTTAAATCCTTCAAGACTCATTTTTATATTAAGAAGACGCGAAGAAAATGTCCCGTCATTAGAAATAGCAAAAAGGTCCTGATAAGTGGAACTAGGATTATAAAGTTCATCCTTCAACTCTATAAATTTATTTGAAAATGTTATAGGGTTTGCAAAAGATGCCACCTTCGCAAGCTTATTGAGAGTGCTAGAATTATGAACTAGATTAGTATCTTTAAGAGAAATAAGCCCGACGAAAACTAATACGATAGCCAGTATAGCTCCTAAGGAAAAATTCCTGAGAGATTTAAGCTCTTTGAATTTTTTACCACCAAAATAAATTATAATAGCAGACACAAATACTCCAATCAAAAATCCTATCTGCGCTCCTCTTGTTTGAGTATAAAAGAGAACTATAAAGTTCAAGATGACCATTACTAGATATTTCCAAGAGCTTTTATTGTTGGAAAGCTTTTTTTCTAGATAACTAGAGAAAAATAAGAAAATGAAAAATACGGTATATATAGCTAAATAAGTAGAGTTACCAAGAGATGAGTCTATTTGAACACCTCCTTGAGAAGGAGCAAAATACTTATTTATTGCATCCCGTAAGGAAGGTAATAGGCTCATAGGAGTAAAGCTTTTTAGCCCTAATAACTGAAAGAAAGCTAATATTAAAACAGGTATATTAGAGATATATAAAATCTTTTTATATCTAGCCCAATCTATCTTATTTTTAAACATAGAAACTAATATTAGGAAATATAAGAATAGATGGATATGCCCAATAAAGCCTTCCATTCTTTCAAAATTAGAAAAGAAGGATTTTGTAGGATTAACTGAAAATATGTCAGCTACAAGAAGTATAAACACAAATGCTGAATAAAAATATAGGATTATAGACTTCTTAGGACGATAGTTCTTATCTATTATCATTAACATGAGCCAAGCGGCAGCAGCTATTTCTACTAGCATTCTAAAAGCAAAATTCTTTCCTGTAATATATGGAAAAAGCATTGAGTTCCAGCTAGCATTAATTCCAAATCCGGATACATAAAATACTAAGAACGGAATTATGGAAATGGCTGTATATATTATCCATTTTAGAGATCTACTAATTTTTGTATTTTTCATAATAATTTTAACTTGCTAAAATAGCACTTATTTTGTAATCTACAGATTATATCACATTAAAAATAACGAAAACACTTGTCTTT
>CAZNZR010000004.1:0-48020 GCA_964577655.1 uncultured Candidatus Saccharibacteria bacterium
TAAAATAACTAATAAGACCCAAATAATAACATATATCTCAATATTTTTCAAATCTGAACATTTCCCTACTTCTCGAAAAATACTCTCTCAAAATTCTCTTTTAAAATCTCCTTAAATTCATCTTTGTTCGTTATATTTTTTATCTCACAGATTTTTTCAAAAACATCTATTACGAAATTTGGCTCATTTCTTTTCGCCTCTTTTCTCCTTGCTTTTGGCACAACATACGGACTATCTGTTTCTATATGTAGCCTATCTATAGGTATAGCTCTAATCATCTCATCATACTCATTTGTAAAAGTGCAAACTGCAGGAATAGAGACTGTCCAATTTTTATTTAATAATATTTTTTGTAAAACATTTTCAGTAGAAACGAAGAAATGAAAATTAACTTTCACATTTACTGTATCATATTCATTCAGGACTTCTAGAGCATCCAAATAAGCGTCTTCTTTGTTTCCATCTATTTCACTTGGTCTAACATGGAGCATGAGAGATAGATTTAAATCTATAGCTAACTCTATATGTCTTCTAAACAAGATCTTTTGTTCATTCTTTTTCTTTTCTAAAGCTTCCCCTGAGAGCTCTTTTGAAATATAAAAATAATCCAGCCCGCACTCACCTATCGCTACACATTTGTAGTTATCAGCGATTTCTTTTAACTCTCCAAAGTATTCGCCTTGATTTAAGAGAGCATATTTGAGTTCTTTTTCATCATCGTGTGGGTGAATAGCTACAGAATAAAAAATGTTTTCATTTTCTTCTGCTAATCCTCTAGCTTTTTTGCTACTTTCAAGATCGGTGCCTATGGTTATAGTTGCTATTTTTTTTTCTTTCATTTTCATAAGCACTTCTTCTCGATCATTATCAAAATCAGGAAAGTGTAAATGAGAATGAACATCTATATATTCTATTTTTGTTAAATCTAGGGACATACTTAATTTAAATTATTAAAATCTTCTTTTACTTTTTCCAACTCCAAATTATACAAATACAAAATCTCAGGAAAATCACTTCCGTATTTTCTCTCCAAAGAATGATATTTGGTATCCAAAAAATCTAAAAAATAATCTTTTCCTAAACCACTGTTATTAATATAAGAAAATCCACTCAACACATGACTGAGTTCTGGTAATATTTTGTCTACAAATTTTACAAATCTAGCTTCCTTTGAATTTTGAGATTCATACTCTTCTATTTTTGTGTGTATCCACGGAAAATCTTTACCGAATTGGTCCTTTATTTTTTCTAGAGATTTTCTTTCTCTCTCTTCTTTTTCTTTTCTAGATTCTTCTGAGACATTCACAAAAGAATTTGTGTCTCCCGCGTAGACTTCCACGAGATCATGAATGAGAGCAAATTGAGATACGAGACCGATATCTAATTTATCTTTGTAAAAAGTATCAGCTAGTGAGCAGGCTATAAGAGACAGCATAAAAGTATGATCCGTATCTGACTCTGGGCGAATGCCATCTTCGTGATGAGTAACACGATTTACTTTTGCAAAAGCAAGAGAAAGCTTTGCTAGATCAAAAACTTTATCTACATGTTCCTTTTTTACTTCCATATAATTAACCCTTTCGAGGAAAGAGAGGCTCTGCTGGCTTTTTATTTTCTTTTATTAAATCTAATATTTTTTTAGATGTATCAGGCATCATTGGTTCGAGTGCAAGAGCTATACCGTATAGATGATAAAGTAAATAGTGAACATCTTTTTTTGCCCCTTCTTCATCTATTTTTATTTTCTTAAACGGCTCTTTTTCTGAAATAAAATTATTTAAGTTGGAAATATTTTGCCAAATATTATTTATATGCTTTGTGATATCAAAATTTTCTAACTCCTCTTTCGCTTCAGTATAATATCTCATTTTTAAATCTTCTTCACTTAAGGTGACTCCATAATTTGAACTCATAGTTAATATTCTTGAGGTTAGATTACCAAGTCCATTAACAAGACCAGAATTATAAGCGTCTCTGAATCTCTCCATTGTAAATGGACTATCTTCGAAGCTAGACACTTCTTTTAATAAGAAATATCTGAGCGCATCTACTCCATACTCTCTCACAATATCTCTAGGATCTACTACGTTTCCAAGTGTCTTTGACATTCTAATTCCTCCTTCGCCAGTAATATGTCCATTGATTACTATCTGGTGAGAATTAGGGAGATCTGCTGCCATGAGCATGGCTTGCCACATAGCAGACTGGAATCTGTTATTATCTTTACCGCAGTATTGAGTTGGATTACCATCTCTCCAAAAATTATTAAAATTATTTTCATCTTCTGGCCAACCAGTAGTAGAAATATAATTTGTAAGAGCATCGAACCATACATACATTACCTGTGAATCGTCACCAGGAACAGGAATACCCCAAGGCATTTTTTCTTTAAGTCTTGAAATGGAGAAATCTTGTAATCCATTTTTAACAAAATTTTTTACTTCATTAAATCTAAAATCAGGAATAACAAACTTTGGATTATTATCATAGAATTCTAATAATTTAGCAGTAAAACTACTATATTTAAAGAAATAATTTTCTTCGTCTATGAGCTTGAGCGGAGTGCCAGGGTGATCAGGACACTCTCCATTCACTAATTCACTCTCGGTCTTTTCATCTTCACATCCTATACAATACTTAGCTTGATAATTTTTTTTATAAATAAATCCATTTTTTTCTACAAGCTTCCAAAATTCTTGAGCGGCTTTTATATGATGTTCATCTGTTGTCCTTATATAGCGCACATCTGAAGAAAGGTTAAAGATTTCTAATTGCTCTTTAAAAATCTCAAAGCTTTTATTAACAAACTCTTCTGGAGAGAGATTACTCTCTACTGCTTTCTCATAAATCTTTACTCCATGCTCATCAGTACCAGTATTAAAAAATACATTGAATCCTAATAATTTCTTGTAGCGTACTATAGAGTCAGCCCGAACAAATTCTAGAGCGTGACCTATATGAAGAGGAGCATTAACATATGGTAAGGTGGTAGTAAGGTAAAAATTCTTTTTCATTTATATAATATACCCTAAATCTGCTCTTCTTTCAATTTCTTAAAATCTTGCAAGAGTTCCACCACTATAGTTGCGACAGGTATTGATATCAAGACACCCCAGAAGCCTGCCACTTCTGCACCTACAACTACAGCAATTATTATTACTACTGTAGGAATGCCAACAAATTTGCCAACTATTTTTGGATAAAGAATATAAGAAGATATTTGTGAGATAACCAAAAAACAGATAAGGGTAATTAACATTAGATAATATCCACCAATATTCCAAGCAAAAAAGAGAGCTGGAATAGAAGAAGTGGTGACACCAGCTATTGGCATAATCTCAAACACAAAAGCAAGAAGTGCGATATAGAGAGCAAAAGGAATATTTAAAATAAGAAGAACTATATAGACTAATACAGCCACTATAAAGGCAACTAATATTTGCCCGAAGAACCAACCGGAAATCTTTTTTTGTGTTCTTTCAAAAAGAGAAACTATATAATCTTCATATTTTTTAGGAGAAATTAATCTTAAGAAATTAGAAACTCCCTTCTCAGATAGAGCTATATAAAATGAGATAACAAAAGTAAGAACAAAATTAAGAACAAAATTAAATATAGAAGCTGAGCTGGCAACAGAAGTCTTGAAAACCCAATTCTTTGTATTCAAAATAAGAGCATTCGTGTCCACATTGTTAGCCGCATTTATTATATAAGATAAAAAATTACTGTACCAAGAATCAGAATTTGTGTGTATCGACTTGAAAGAATCTAATAATCTAGGAAGCTCTTTTATGGTCTCAGCAAGATAATTAACAAGTGTCGGAATAAATGTATAAAGAACTAGAAATGTAATACCGACAAATAATAAATATAAGATAGAAATAGAGAGAGCTCTAGGGAGTTTTATTTTTTTCTTTGTAAAGACTGCTATACGATCTGCCACAGAGGCCATTATCACAGAAATAAACAATACAAAAATTAAAGACTTAAAATAGTAAAGACCATAAAATATTAGTACCCATAATATTGCTTTCACTATAGATCTGCTTGATAATTCAACTTTATTTAGAGCCATAAATTTTATTATTAATTATTAATATTCAATGGAAATTATAGCATATGCTACAAAACTAACATAAATGTAATTACAAAATATGCGCCAATTATCTAACTACCCAAGTCTTATCAAAAGATATGTCCTGCTCATTAGAGACCCCTTCTTCAGAATTACGATCACCTTTGGAAAAGATTCTTAATCTAATAGCTTTGCCCGCCTCAACATCCCTCTTTACTCTTATTTGTAATCTGAATTTTCCAGTTTCTCCTGCCTTTAATTGTGAGAGTTCATCAATACTACTCTTGTCCCAGACTACAGTGTTAGCGGCCTTATTGTAATATCCAAGAACTGGAAGAGTGTTATCTTGATCGACTATATCACTGAGTAATTCCCCTACTATAGAAACATTATCTAAAGGATAATCAAGATTATTTTTGTATGTAAAATCTAGTATCATAAGCTCACCGGCTGATATGTTCTCTTCAAGAAGAGAAGATAAAGAAATATCTAAATACTGTCCTGATATAGCGACTCTTCTTTCTACTTTTGAATAAATATTATCAAGACTTAGATTATAGTTATCGTTATTGCCTATCATGACAGATGAAGAGCTTGTCTTGTTTTCAGAAATACCAACAAAGAAAGAGAAATTATGAATAGAGCCAAGATCTCCAGAAATTTTACCTGTTAAGGTTATATCTTTAGCTCCTTGGCTAGGAAGATTTTTTATTATCCAAGAAGGGTTCTTATTGTATAAAGGAAGAGAAGAGGATGAATAAATAAATTCATTTGGAGGTCTGACAGAGACGATAAGATTGCCCATCTCATTATAAGTATTATTTTTGACTGTTATTACTAAATTAAAAAGACTGTTATTTCTTACTTCATTTAATGTCTTTACTGAGATTGATACAGGAGAGGTCTTTATTAGAACTAGAAGATTATCAGAATTCTTATTAAATTCGGCTTTAGAACTTGAAAGTTTATAATATAAGACTGCCTTTATTTCTTTATTGCTTCCTTCACTGCCAAAAAGAATTACAGGTAGTGACTTATTTATAGACATACTAGGCAAGACTTGGCCGAGATCCACTCTTTCTGTTTTTAATTTCTTCTCCCCAACAATATCTTCACTAGAATCATAAGATATAAGAACATAGGCATCCATTATAGGAATAGGGTTGTTATTGGTTATAGATATATCAATACTACTCTCTTCTCCGCTAGTGAGTGACACCGGCGCAGCAAGAAAAATATTAATATTTTTCTCAGAAAAGGAGGAATAATTATTAAAAAATGAAAAAGAAGCAAAAATTAAGGCAATAATGAGTAATATAGTAGAACTCATGAAAAATTTAAATACTGAACTCCATTTTTTCTTTGGCTTCTCACGATAGGTAAAATCTCCTAGATCGCTATCGTCCCAATTCTCAGGTATTTTAATATAATCTGTGTCTCTTTTATCCATTAGAAATAATTATAGCATGCTATTTTTAAAGACTAGAGATACGTGCCCTCTTACTGCTTTTTCATTTAAAATGAAGTGTGTATGAAAATCAGTTACAGAAAATCTCAGGTATTCTTCTAGATCTTTTGCTCCTATAATCCTAGCGTCAGCATAACCAGTATCTACGAGGACTATATAATAAATTAAAACTTTTAATTTATTTACTTCCATACCTAAAATGTCTTTCTCTGTAAAAGCGCTTTTAAGTCTGTCGAACAACTTTTTATAAGTTTTTTTTTCTTCTAAGAATTTATCTATCGATTCTGCTATTATCTTTTTAGCTGTTAGACTTGCTTTAGGATTATTATTTTCTAATAAATTATCTTCTTCTGCTCCGACTAATCTCCAAATATCTTTTCCTTTGACCAGAGTGACTGAAAAGAAATCGTGCTTCTTAACTAAGCTTCTGAGCTTTGCATTTATCTTTCTTATAGATTTCGCAACAGCAAATATAATACCGAAATCTTTAGTCCATATCTTATAGGCTAGATCGTGCTCATTCTGCTCATAAATTTTGAGCACAAAAGCTTCGGTTGTATATTTCTCATGCGCCATAAATAATTATTTTCCAAGTATTCTTAATTTTGATTTTTATTTTAATTCTAATTCTTCTTTATCACTCTCTTTGTATTCTACGGTCGCCAACTTGCAATCTTTCTTTAATTCTTCTTCAAAAGATTTTACAAAATCAATTCTCTCTCTACTAGAACTAACTACCAGAGTAGCTGTGTCGCTCGGAGTTAATCCTTTTTCTTTTCTTAGATCTTTTACTTTTCTAGTCAATTCTCTGTAATCACCTTCTCTCTTTAATTCTTCTGTTATTTCTAGGTCTAGATTATTTTCTTTATCTACAAATATTTTCTTCACGTTTACTTCGTCTCTAACGATCTCAAAATATTTATCTAGATTTTTATTTATAGTTGCAGAAGATAGAGGTTGGCGAACTGGAAGATTATTTTTCTGTCTTATCATTAACAATGATGTCACTATCTCTCTAACCTCCTCCATCTCAGTTAATATATTTTCATCTATATCCATAAATACCTCTGGCCAGGATTCTAGATGTACAGACTCTTTTTTATTTTTATTATTTACGTTTATAGACTGATATATTCTCTCACTTATAAATGGCATGAATGGCGCGATCATTCTTGAAAGATCATTCAAGACTATATATAATACTTTTTGAGAATTTGTCTTATCCTTCACATCATCAGACTTGAGTCTTTCTCTACTTCTACGCAACCACCAAGTTGATAGATCGTCTATGAATTTTTCTATAGGACGAGTTGCTTGATCTATCCTGTACTCATCCATTGACTTTGTAGTAGAAGTTAATAGTTCACTAAGTCTAGTTAATATCCAGATATCCATAGGATTAGCTATATCCTTCAAATTAAAATCATAAATATTAACATTGCCATCTACGACCATCTCATAAAATGAAAGTACATTCTCTAATTTTGCAACTACTTTCTTATAAGTCTCTTCTACATTCTTGTCTGAAAAAGGAATATTTTCTGCACACATGACAGAAGAAGAGAGTAATGTATAACGGAAGCTATCAGCTCCATATTTATCAACTAATACCATAGGATCAGTATAATTATTTTTACTCTTACTCATCTTCTCGCCGTCAGCCGCGAGCAAAAGTCCATTAACTATCACATTTTTATAAGCTGATTTGCCAAATAGAGCAACAGATAGATTAAGTAATGAGTAAAACCATCCTCTAGTCTGATCAAGACCTTCTGCGATAAAGTTTGATGGGAAATTCTTTTCAAATAATTCTCTATTCTCAAATGGATAATGTAATTGTCCATATGGCATAGCTCCTGACTCGAACCAACAATCGAATACATACTCGACACGCTTCATCTCTTTTCCATTACTACTCTTTAGGACAACCTCATCAATATATGGCCTATGCAGATTTATCTCGCCTGTCTCATCTCTTGGAACCAAACTGAAATCCAATCTCCTGATTTCTCCATTTCTTGGATATAGTCTAGTGTCATTTGAAAGCTCATCAGCTATGATCTCTTCTTCTGTTAGGAGCTCGCTGGCAGCTGTTAACATTCTCATAGGAGCTCCGTGAGTAACGATCAAGATCTTTTGTCCTTTATATCTTTCTTCTAGCTCACTTATGCCTTTCATCATTCTATTCATCACATCTTTATGGCTCTCACCACCACCAAGCTTTGTATTTAATTTCAAAAAATTTATCCCATATTCTTCCCAAATCAATTCTCTTTTTTTGCCATCAAATTTACCCAGATTTATTTCTCTAAAATTTTCATTTATTATTATGTCTTTATTTTCAGCCATTATCTTTGCTGTTTCTTGGGTACGTAAATATGGAGAAGACACTACCACATCAAAATCTATATTTGTTTTCTTCTTAGCATCCTCTACTTGTATCTTGCCGAGCTCTGTAATATGATTCTCACTGTCCATGTGACATTCTTCTGTCCCATTAACATTGTGCATAGCCTCTCCATGACGCATCACATAATACTCATTTTTTGTTTTGTAGAAATTATTTTCTGCTAGCTCCTTTAAAGAGCCTATCACTCTCATCTCTTCTCCATCCACTTCTTTCCAGATAGGCAGCGGCGCTCCCCAGTATCTACTACGAGATACAGCCCAATCACGAGCTCCTTCTAGCCATTTACCGAATCTACCATCACGAATATTCTCTGGTATCCAATTTATTTTCGCATTTTCCTTTAATAATTCTTCTTTTATTTCTGGTACTTTTATAAACCAGCTACTAGTAGCATAATTAAGTAATGGAGTATCACATCTCCAGCAAGTTGGATAAGCGTGTATCAATTTTTCTTTTGCAAAAAGAAGATTCTTCTCTGCTAAAAATTTTAATATTGCAATATCAGCGGATTGATTATCTTGTGCCGTCTTTACTTTCATACCTGCAAAGTCTTTGATCTCTTTTGTAAATTCACCGTTCATTCCAACATGTTTTATGATTGGTAGAGACTTCTCTTTTCCTAGATTGAGATCTTCCTCTCCAAAAGCTGGAGCAATATGTACGACTCCAGTACCCGTATCCAGAGTGACAAATTCTGCAGATACTATAGTATAAAGATTTTCTTTATTTTCCATTTCTTGATTCAGATAATAATCAAATACTGGCTTATACTTTTCACCAATTAATTTATCACCTGTGAATTCTTCTATAATTTCAAAAGTTTTATCTTTAAATACTTCAGATAGTCTGTCTTTTGCTAAGATATAATTATCGTCTTCACTTTTTACTTTTACATATTCAAAATTTTCATTCACTGCTAGCGCCACATTGCCTGGAAGAGTCCAAGGCGTAGTCGTCCAAGCTAGAATAAAAGTATTCGGCTCTCTCTCTAATTCGAATTTTGCTGTTACTGATATATCTGTGAGATCTTTATAATTCTGGGCGACTTCTGATTGAGCAAGAGTAGTCTCGCAACGAGGACAGATATGCATACTTTTGTTACCTTCGAATACGAGCCCCTTTTTATTCATCTCACTGAATGCCCACCATACTGACTCAGTGAATGTAGCATCGAGAGTCTTGTATGAATTCTCCATATCTACCCAGCGTCCGAATCTAGGAATAACTTCCTTCCACTCTTTTTCATATGTGAATACACTCTCGAGAGCTGCACTATTGAATTTACCAATACCGAATTCTTCAATATCTTTTTTAGAATTTAAATTAAATTTTTTCTCAATCAGATTTTCTATTGGAAGTCCATGGCAATCCCATCCCCATACACGACGAACATACTTACCTTTCATAGTCTGATATCTAGGCATCGCATCCTTGATGGTGCTAGCTAGCAAGTGTCCGTGATGTGGCACACCAGTTGCAAATGGAGGCCCATCGTAAAATGTGTAGCCTTCTTTTGGCGCCTCGCCTGCTGGCTTTTCTAGAGACTTTTCAAAAATATTATTTTCTTTCCAGAAATTTAAAACTTCCAATTCTTTCTCATTTATTGTCTTAGCTTTTTGATTTTGTTCTGACATAGTTTTTATAATTATTAATAAAATAAAATCACCCTTGAATACTCAAGGGCGATTTTATTCGCGGTACCACCTTGTTCACTAAATTGTTACATTTAGCCTTATTGATTGGGCTCTACTCGCCTTTCGACTTTCTTCCCATAGCTCAAGAGTGATTAGCTCCGTCAATGCTTTTATATTCTTATATTATCACAAAATTATGAAAATAGAAAATATTACTACATCCTCTCTACTTCTTCTATTCCTACCATATTCATGGTAAATTTAAAGACTTTCATAAATCTTTTTAAAATATAAATATTTGAGTTAGTCTTTTTTTCATCCTCATTTATTATTTTCTCTTTTCCATAAAAAGTATTGAACGCTTGAGCGAGCTCAAAAAGATACTTGATTACGAGTTGTGGGGCGAGCTCCTCTATCGCTTTTTTGGCTAGAGCTTCAAATTGAATACTCTTTTTTATTAAAGTAAAATGATTTTCATTAATATCCTCTAAGCACAAAGCTATCTCCTTACCTTCATATTTTTCTAACAAAGAATTTGCTCTCGCATATGTATATAGTAAATATGGACCGGTCGCGCCCTCAAAATTAAGAGCTGTCTCCATATCAAAATCAATATTAAGTCCTGGCTTTGATTTTAAAATAGAAACTCGAAGAGCCGCGAGAGATATAGCATTAATAATCTTTTCTTTTTCTGAGGCTGAAAGATCTTTAATTTTTTCAGATAGCCTTTCGGCAGCTTTTTTGTTTACTGTTACCAAAGTCTCCTCTACACCCAAAGCATTGCCTAATCTCGAAGATATCCGCCCTTCCCCTAGATTAAGTCTTCCATGAGCTACATGAAGACTCCTGCCAGCTATATACCTAAAATCCTCTCCTAATTTTTGAGCTACTTCCAAAACTACTTCAAAGTGAGGAATTTGTTCATTGTCTGTTATAAATATATTATAATCAAATGGATAATAAGCATATTTTAATTCTAGAAGTCCAAGATCCTTAGCCTCATATGTCGGATGCCCTTCGCTATTTACAAACACGCTTTTTACAGTCTCATTCGTCTCCTTATTTTTTAACTTTTTAGTATCAAAAACTATCGCTCCACCTTCTCCCATTTCAAAGACTTCATTTTTGGACTCCTTATTGATATTTTCTTTTACTATCTGCTCTCCTCTCTGCCCTGCTTCTGATTCATATATAAAATGATCAAATCTGGTCCCTAGCTTTCCTAAGATGTTTTTAAAATATTCTATATTTACTTCTTTGGCCTTTTCGAAAATCTTATATTCTTCACTATCATGATTTTCTTCAAAAAGATTCTTAGAGATATTTTTTATCTTTTCCTGTTTATCAATGCTATCCTCATAGGCTCTGACACCTTCAACATAAGCATTACCTAATGTCTTAATAATATCTTTATCTTCAAAGCTCCAACCCTTTTTATTTTTTAATATATAAATAGCCTTTGCTATCCCAAGAGAGATGTCCGACGGGAAAGACATGGTCTTTAATTTGGCTCCAGAAGCTTTCATCATCCTAACCAGACTCTCGCCTATAACATTATTCATTAAATGACCAATATTGAATGGTTTGAAAAGATTAATAGCACTATGCTCTATTAATACTTTCCTTTCAGTAAATTTTGTCTCTACATTTTCTAATTTAGACATTCTATCTAGCTCTGAAATCAATAATTCTTTTTTCAAAAAAATATTTATAAATCCAGGAGCAGCAAAATTGGTATTATTAGATAAATAACTTTTAGAAGAGAAATCTTGAGCTATGATTTCTGCGATTTCAATTGGATTTTTTCCTATCTGCTTAGCTAGTATTAAGGCAACATTGGTAGACACGTCTCCGAATTTACTATTTATCTCATCAATAAATGTCACATCGAATTTGACATCTTCTTTCTTAATAGAATATTTGTCTAAAATAATACTTTCCAATTCGGCTTTTATAGATTCTAATATAGTCATATATTTATAGCTTTATTTTAACAGAAAAAAGGGAAAATAAAAAACAAGCTATTTGAGTATTGTAAAGATTTGCAATAATCAAATAAAAAGAGTAGTATACAATTGTTGTAATTAATATTATTTAATTAAATACCGTTCTTATGGCAAAAAAAGAAAAAAAGGATCCGGCAATAGACCGGAAAACAGAAATAACCAGAATAGAGGAAAGGCTAAAAAATATAAAAAAAGAGAAGGAAAAACTGGAAACAGAACAGGTTCTGCTAGAAAATAAACTTGTAGAGCTAACTTCAAAAAGTCTTTTCTAAAAAATAAAAACCCGTTCATAACAATGAACGGGTTTTCTTTTTATATAATTTATTACTTCACTTCTAGTCCCATGCTTCTAGCAGATCCTTCTATAATCTTCATCGCCTGCTCTACTGTGTTCGCATTTAGATCTGTCATTTTAGCTTCTGCTATAGATCTTAATTTATCTTTAGAGATACTTCCTACTTTAGAAACTTTATTTTTCTTTGATCCAGAAGTTATACCTGCTGCATCTTTTAATAGATATGAAGCAGTAGGAGACTTTATCACAAAATCATAAGTCCTATCTTCATAGACATATATCTTTACAGGAAGAGTGCCCTTCATACCGCTAGTAGCTGCATTGAATTTATTAACAAAGTCTCCGATCTGTATTCCCGCCTGTCCAAGAGCTGGACCAAGAGGAGGAGCTGGGACGGCTTTCCCAGCCTCAATCTCTACTTTCACATATTTAGTTACTTTTTTTCCTTTTGCCATAGATTTTTTATTAGTGCGTGCATTCTAACACAATTTTATTGAAATTCAAAATGAAATTATAATTTTTTAACTTGTAAAAAGTCTAGCTCTAGCGGTGTCTCTCTACCGAACATAGATACCAATACTTTTAATTTTCCTCTCGCTTTATCTACTTCCGCTACTTTTCCTTCATAGTCCTTAAACGGACCTTCGATAACTGAAACTATCTCGCCTTCTTCAATTGATATCTCATGGACTGTCTCTGAATTCTGCATTCTAGAGAAGATATAGTCCAGCTCTTTCTTAGCGAGAGGAACTGGAGTAGTACCGCTACCGACAAACCCAGTAACCCGGGGAGTATTTCTGACTTGATACCAGCTATCATCATCGACTACCATATCTACTAATACATATCCTGGATATATTTTTTCTTCTACTTCCACCCTCTTAGTGCCTTTTACTTTTATCTTTTTTTCTACCGGGACGATAACATTGAATATTTTGTCTTGCAGATCTTGAGAAATAATCTTCTGCTTTAGATTACGAAGTACAGCATTTTCATATCCACTATAAGTATGTACAGCATACCAATGTCTCTCTCCACCAAGTTCTTGTTTTGCCATAAAATTATATTTAATTTAAATTATTTATTTAATAAAAATGTTTAAAATTGCTGCGAAAATATTATCGAGCTCAAAAAGAAATATCCCCACAACAATAGAGATGCCTATCACAAGAATAGTGTGATTAAAGGCTACCCTTTTAGTAGGCCAGACTACATGAGCAAGCTCACTTTTCACTGATTTTAAATAATTAATAATACTATTCATAAATTTATTTATAATTCAAATTGTTTTTGAATTTTTGTTTTTAAAAAGCTATTGCTAGCGTAATTTTCCATTTTTAAAACGCCTTCCGGCGCTCTAAAATTGATATATATAATATACTCTTTTTAAAATAAAAAGTCAAATAAAAATAACGCTTATTTTTTAATCCTCAATCTGGAAAGTTATAGATACATTAGAAGTGATCTTCTGCTCTCCTTCAGATATTGCAGCCTCGCGTGATATGGTCCCAGCCGATCCCGAGCTGTCTGACATAGCTTTATACATCATAGGCATATACATATTGCCTGAGTCGTCAGAGAAAGAGATAATTCTCTTTATTCTTACTCCGAGTGATTTTGATAAATCTTTTGCTTTTTCTTTGGCATCTTCTATAGCTTCGGCTCTCGCTTCATCCTTCAAAGCATCAATGTCATCCACTTCAAAATTTGGTCCATAGACTTCAGTAATCTTTTCTTCTGCTAGGATAGACAACACTTTTCCTACATTATCAGTATTTCTAACTTTAATATTCACACTCTCTACCGCTTCATAACCAACTATCACACTTTTAGAGGTGCAAGGTGTAGGAGGATATATCATAGTCCTCACTTCACAAGTCTCGTATTCATATTTTGGATTTACAGAGTAGCTTGTGGTAGTGATATCTTTTTCTTCAATACCTAATGCTTTTAATTTTTCAAATACACTAGAAACTGACTTTGACAGATTGTCCTCTATAGCTTTAGTATTAGCTTCTTTAGAGCTGGCTCTCGCAGTAAAAGAAATAGTAGATACATTTGGAACAGCATTAACCTCGCCTTTTCCAGTAATAACTATGGTTCTTGGGCTAGTGTAGCTAACATATTTCTTAACCCCATAAGAAATACTGCCAAATAAGACTAACAGTATCGCCAATAATATTAAAATAAATTTAAGCGCTTTCTTACACTTACAATTTTCTAAATCCAGTTTACAATGCTTGCAAAAACTTTTTTCTTGATTAGTATTTTCCATAAATAATTATTTTTAGTATTAATACTAAGTATTATATCAGAAACTCCCGATACAGAAATATCGCGTGTTAATAATACTTAACTTAGGTATTATCTAATTATTTATTTAAAAGATTAATTACTGAGGCTCTATCTAGACAAATATTAGAAGAGGTTGCTGGGCTCACTGGATCTTGAAAACAGACAGTATTAGAATTTAATATATTAAATATAGTAGTAGTAGAATAAGGGACTAGACTCGTAGATTTATCAGTGAAAGTTATTATAAATCCAGTAGTAGTGGCGGTCACAGATGATATTCCTCTACCAGTAGAGCCAGCTGGACCCTTCTGAGAAATATACTTTACTATGGTCTTTGGTCCTGTAACAGAATTTTTGTAAGACGCTAATTCTGATTTTAATTTATTTATCTCTTCTAACAAGAGAGCGTAATCATCTTTTGATGCTGTGTTTATATTTTGACTACTAGGAACAGTGTCCGTTGCGCTTACCAGTTTTGAATTAGAGCTATCACTGGTCGTAGCCGCGACATTTGTATTTATATTTGCTGTATAATCTAATGACTTATTGTTGGAGAATCGATAAAGATAAAATACTACGAATCCTAATATTAAAATTAATAAAATATAGAAAATGATTTTACCAATACTTCTCTGAGACTTTACCTCTGCGGGTAAAGTTGTGGGATCATTAGGTTTAATGATATTTTCCGGTTTTGCTTCTATAGTATTTTCCTTAGTATTGGCTAATAGATTATTTATCTCTTGCGAGGAAGAGCTTGAAGGTGGTGGGTCTATTTTTACCGCTACCACATCTTTTAAATCAGCCTCTTTAGAGATATTGAATGTGTAAGTATTGTGTATTTTGCTTGCGGTCTCCTCCGCTTCCTTTTCGACAGATTGAGAGACAAAATTAGGCGCAGGAGAAACAGAAAAATCTTTACCACTTCTGGATTTAAATATATGAATACCTTCCATTATGTCTTCCTTATCCCAACCACTAGCAGACAAAAGAGTCCTAAGAGAATCCTCTGTAAGATTACGATTAAGGGTTAATATACGATCCATCACATCTTCTATATTCTGAATAGTCATAGTGAAATCTAGTTATTTATATATGTTTATTATATCTCATAATAATATGATTATTGTGAGAAAAGACATCTTCCTTGTGGATAACAAATTGTATATAATATATAAAAATAAATCTGTTTTATGCTAAGATAATATAGAAAATTTATGTTTACAAAATACTATTACTTAGTGAGACATGGGGAAACAGTAATGAATAAAAACCAACTAAGACAAGGTGAGGAGGGAGGACTATCAGAGCTTGGAATAAAAGAAGTGGAAGAGCTTTCTAAGAGACTTGTTAATATGGGTATAAAAAAAATGTTCATATCTCCTTTTGAGAGGGCGCGGGAGACGGCTCAGATAATAAATAGTTTTTTAAATCTAGAGATGAAAGATATAACTATGACTTATCTTCTTGCAGAAAGAAAAAATCCAACTTGTATAATAGGTAAAAACTACAATGATCCTATAGCAAAAGCTTTTGTAGACACCATGGATAAAAGTATACATGATCCAAATTTACGAATGTATGATGAAGAAAATTTTCAAGACCTGAAAAACAGAGCAATAGTGGCAAAGGATTATCTTGCAAAAAATGGAAGCTCGAAAAACCTTTGTATAACTCATGGGATTTTTTTAAAAATGTTTCTTTCTGTTTTGCTTTATGAAAAAAAACTCTCTGTCACACAATACATGGAGATGAGTCTGCATAATCCAGCTGATAATGCTGGAGTTACACTAGTAAAATACAATCCTTGCAAAAAATTCTTTAAGCCTCTTTATATGCTATTAGATATAATAAACGGTGATTATGTATATAATGAAAAAAGTATAGAAGGAAGTAAAAATGAAATAGATAGATATTCCCCTTGGGAGATTCTTGCTTATAATGACTATACAAGAGATGGCTTTAAGAAACTAAGAATATAATCCACATTTTAGATTTGCAAAAAATAATATTATCTGATAATATTTAAATCCTAATGTCCTTTTTATTTATTAACTCAAAAATCTTGTAAAATGGCTTTTGGTATTCGAACAAATGAAAGAAAAGAGAAACATTTTACGCCTTGCAAAGCAAGCGAAGCTGTGAACACCTCGTTAATCACAGACTGTACTGTGTGTCCAAAAAGACGAGAGTGCCGATGTAAATTCGGTAGCAACCAGTGTAATCAAACAAGAAAAAAATTAAGAAATTAAACAAAAATGCGGGTAGAAATACCCGCTTTTATTTTTATTTATTTTATAATTGTTAATTTAAATATTAAAAATCGAGACCTGCTCTTTTGGGTTTGTAATATCTACAGAAATTCCTAAAAACTTTCCAATAGTATTTGCTATAGCTGTAGCATCTTCTCTAATAAATAAATCCATTAATATTCCGGATGATCTAGTATTGCTTACATCACCAAGAAGGATAGGTTCATTATCTTTTAAGAGTAAAAATACTTTAGTTATAATTTTTGTATTCTGAGATATTTCCTTTTTATCTGAGACATAATCAATCGCAAAGTCATGCTTAACTTCAACACCAACAATACTTGATAATTCATAAGTCATAGTATTGTGAGAGATTATACTGTTTTTCTTTATAAACATTAGCCCGGTAGACTTATCAAAGTCTACAACTGTAGCATGACTAGTCAAAAAAAGAAAAATTCCGACCAAAATAAAAATTACACTAATAGTGTATCCTCCGACAGAATTATTTTGTGACTCAAAAAGTTTATATAAAGAAAAAGACCCTGTCATAATGAAAACAAACCCTATAAATAAATTAGAAAAATTGCTGATTTTTATACTAAGAAATTTCTCTTCCTGCTTAACTATTCTCATACCTATATGATATCACGATTTGACGAACTCGACCAAAAATGTAATAGGAAAAATAATTGATTATTACAATAAAAAAGGTATAATAAAATTATCTACCAAAATATTTATGCACAAAAATAAAGCACTGCTTTTATTTACAATGCTTATATCTTATATAGCATTATCTATATACACACCTTCTCATATAATGGCAATGGAGAGTAAACATGATATGCATATACCAAAAGATAATTGTCCTTTTATTATTGCTGATAATGTACTATGCAACGCCTTAACCAAAAGAGAGACTAGTATTTTAAATGCTAGTACACTTGCGGAACCTAATCTCGCTTATAATTATACATATACCGATATCGTAATCTCATTCTTATATCTCTTGCTGTTTTATATATTCTTTATATTTAAAATCAAAAATAAGAGTTCATTTCTCAGATCAGCATTGTTGCAAAAATTATTTTCTAAAGGCATATTAAACGGTAAAGTTTATTAATTATTTTTAATAAAAATTAACTTATTAACTACTTAAATAAAAAAATATGACAATGACTCACTATATGGAGCTACTTGCTACCAATCAACCTTGGAATCTAATATTATTCATGGCAATACCTGTAATCCTAGCAGAGACGGTCGCTATTACAGAATTATATATTCTCTTTACCAGAAAAACTAACACTGCGGCTAACAAATTAAATAAATTTGCCAGTATTGTAGGCGGTATATATTTTTTAGGTCTATTTATATACTTAATAAAGAATGCCTTCATACCTATAACACTAACAAATTCTTGGAGAGGGTCTTCGGACTTTATAGCTGTATCTTCTTATCTCTTAGGGGTTATTCCTCTAGTAGGAATGGCTCTTATTGATCTAGGTATTATCTATAAAAATAGAAAAAGAGAAGAAAAATTAAAATTACATGCAATATTTGTTGGAATATTCTTAGTCGTAGCACATATAGCTATGATATTTGGAATGATCAACCCAGAAATATTTCAAAATTCAAATATTGAAGTACATTCTATGATGAATATGTAAATTATTAATTCAAATAAAAGAGACCCTTTGTCGGGTCTCTTTTATTTTAGTGTGCCTATCCGGATTCGAACCGGAACTGAGGGCTCCACAAACCCTAGTGCTAACCATTACACCATAGGCACCATACACAGGTGTTTCCACCTTGTGCCCGAGACTGGACTTGAACCAGCATGGGTTGCCCCGCTACCACCTCAAGGTAGTGCGTCTACCAAATTTCGCCACCCGGGCATATCTAACAGACTTATATAATAACAGAAATTTTAATTTTTATCAATTAAATAAAAACACTTCACATGGAGTGAAGTGTTTTTATTTTTTGTTTCTATTCTGTCTCAGATTCTACTGATTCGTCTTTTACTTCTCTTGTAGTGATGCCGTCTTTTTTAACAAGTCTTGTATCTGCTTTTAATTTTCTTCGGACATCTCTAAGTGCTTTGTCACGAACATAGTATAGCTTGCTCCTTCTTGTTTTATTTCTTCGGACTATTTCTATCCTATCTATGTTACCTGAGTAAAGAGGATAAATCTTTTCTACCCCAACTCCTGATGCTATTTTTCTTATTGTAAATGTAGCGCTTATACCAGTACCGTGTTTTCTTGCAAGCACCAATCCTTCAAAGGCCTGGAGACGGATCTTTCCATCTTTATCTTTTAATTTATTCCAGACACGGAGAGTGTCTCCTGTTGAGAAATCTAAAGACTTTCTCTCTTCCATATCCACTTTTGCTAATTTGATATTTGTTTTCATAATTTATATTACTAATAAAAAGTTGTTTACACTTTTTCGCTAAAGCTACAAAGTGTGAGAAACTACCAAGTCCTATCCCCGACCCTTTCCAAAGGAAAGGGAGAAATTTTTCTAAAGAAAAATATAAAGATAAGAAACTAATAAAGGGTCTAAACTCAAACTTTTTACCTTAAATATCTCTATTTAATTTATAGATATTAACATAAAATGAGGTTAAGGGCAAATTAACTTTTATATCCTAACTCCCCTAATACCTTTTTCATGTCAGCGTGTTCTTTTACAATAAAAGTCTTTTCGATTGGCTTCTTATTATCATCTAATACTTTTATTGTTAATGAGTAAGCGTGAAGCATCGGATGAGTTAATTTTGTCTTGAATTCTTTTTGTAACTTTTCTCTCTCTATCTCCCTAGCGCCATAAAGATCATCACCTATTATTGGATGGCGAATTGATTTTAAGTGAACTCTAATCTGATGAGTGCGTCCTGTCTCTGGATAGCATTCTACAAAAGTAAATGGCTTCCCGGACTTTGTCTTGAGTCTCGCTAATACTTTGTATCTAGTCACCGCATCCCTTTCTCTACCTCGCACATCACCTTTACCATCATTTGTCCAAATATCTTTTGTATTTTTCTTTCTAAAATCAGATCGGCTACGAGAAATAGGCGCGTCTATAATACCAGTCTCATTCTTAATATGCCCGACTACTATAGCATGATAAACTTTTTTAATAGTATGATTTTGAAATTGCTTTTTTAAAAAAGGAAAAGAGTCTCTATTAAGAGAAAATATCATGACTCCTGTTGTACCAGTATCTAGTCTATGAACTACTCCCTCCCTATCTTCATCACCGACACCTTTTAATATACTTTGCCATGTTTTTCTTTTAAATTTTGCTTTTACATAATCTTTTAGCCAATCGGCTAGAGTATATTCCTCTTTTCTACCATCCGAATGAGTCATAATACCTGCCGGCTTATCGATTATTAGCTCATTATCATTCTCAAATATTATCTTTATTTTTGGTGTAGCTTTCTTCATATATATCTTGCGAAAAATTTAATTTTGAGTTATTATATCATAGTAAGAAAATTTTGGGAGATTAGCTCAGTTGCCAAAAGAAAATCTGACAACTCGTAATGACGAGTTGCTAAGATAAAGAAAGTGTCAATAAAGCTTAGGAGTTTAAAAATAAAATAATGGGAGATTAGCTCAGTTGGTAGAGCAACTCGTTTACACCGAGAAGGTCAGAGGTTCGAGTCCTCTATCTCCCACAAAAATACAATTAGAATATCTAGTTTAAAAGAGCTTTTTTATTTTTCTTCATTAAATGAAAAATGTGTTATATAATAGTAATATATGTATATATTATTTTATGAAATTTAAATTTTTAGAGATCAGAAAACAAAATAATGAGTTAAAAAATAAAATAAAAGAGATATCAAATGATTTATCTTTTATGACAAAAGAATTGAAAGAGAAAGGAGGATTAGGAAGAGTCTCTGAGAGATATGGCGACTTTTTGAATGGATTAGACCAAGATAAATTTATTCTAATAAGACAAAGTGTGAATGTTGTTTTATCTAAAACAGATAAATTGCTTGAAGGTAAAATCGATATGTCTGAATCTGTAAGAAATAATCTATTAAAATTAAAAGAAATTTGTGAAAATATAATATCTATAGAATGGGAGCCCTACATTGCAGAAGTGTATGAAAATAATGATTTTAGTAAAAAAATAAAAAAAGAGACCTTGTCTTTTAAGGATAATAAGAATGAAAGAATGAGTAAACTTTTAAGTGATATCTTTCATCCTATCAGTAATCTAGAGAATGCAAAATTTCAAAGTATATTTGATAATAAGATAGAGCCAGATAGGTATCATATATAAAAAAACAAAATACTTTATTTTTCTGTCAAAATTTGCTATATTTATGAAATCCATTGACCCCGTAGTTCAATGGATAGAACGAGAGCCTTCTAAGCTCTAGATCTAGGTTCGATTCCTAGCGGGGTCACAAAATATTTTAATACCTCACCCCCCTCTTCAATCTGTCTTCAAGTTTCCTCCCAAACATTCTTTTGGCTTTTGGAGTACCGCAAACGATAATTTCTTTTTCTCTATTTTCTTTGGCTTGAATATGATGAACAATCTCATGTAATATCTCATCAATAACTTCACCACCTTTTTCTTCTATATCTTTTGCACCAAATGGTATTACAAGATCATTAAATACGGTAGCGTCTTCATGAATGCAAATATGATTGACTCCTAATAATCTTTTCTCACCTAACTGTCCAGAAATTGGTAAATAGTCTGCGTCTTTAAATCTACTTGTAAAAAAGTTACTCATAAAATATCTTACTGATATTTTAACACAACAAGCTATCTAAATACAAAATAATATACTAAAAAGCAAATAAGTAAAAATGTTATAATGCTCGTCCAGATACTATTCTGCATAGCTTCCTTCATCTTTACACCGTATTTTGAAGTCAAAAATGAGATTATGAAAAACTTTATTCCCCTACCTAAAATAGAAGTAAGTAAAAATAGAGGGAAATTTACTGAAAAAAGACCAGAAGCTATGGCCGTTATCTTATAAGGTATGGGAGTCATTGCTGCGATCAAAAGTATAAAGAACTCATTATTTCGTAATCTTATACCAAAAGCATCAAAGTCATTTTGCAAATGATAAAAGTCTAATATTGGTTGACCTAGAAACTTAAAAAAATAAAAACCAATAAAGTATCCGAGTATCCCCCCGACAACAGAAGAGACAGTAGCAACTGTAGCCACCCTCTTCCATGTATGCTTTACTCTATGCGCTAGGATAAATAATACTAAGAAATATGCTGGAAATGGAGAAATACAAGACTCGGCAAAAGACACCCAAAATAGAGCCTTGAGCGCATTTTTACTATTCGCTATTTTTTCTGCCCATTTAATAAATTTATCTTTCATAATTATTTTCATAAAATTTTCGAAATTGTTTTTTCTCGAGTTTCGCTTTAGCGGGGCTCCGAGAGAAAAAATTATTTAGAAAATTTTTGTCTCTCTATCTCATTTGTGATCCATTTTTGACTTCGCTAGTAGGAGCTAGTAGTGCGAGAGACTCGTCTCCCGTCGCTAGTATCATAGCCTGTGACTCTAGACCCATTATCTTTCTTGACTCTAGATTTGTGATAAAAGTAAATTGCTTATTTAAAAGAAAATCTTTTTCGAAAAACTTTTTGATCCCAGACAATACTTGTCTAGAATTCTCTTCTCCAAAATCGACTCTTAATTTATACAGCTTATCGCTACCTTCCACCTCTTCTACTTCTAAAATTTTACCAATTTTTATTTCTACTTTTTGTAAATCGTCTATTGTTATCATAACTTTAATTTTCATTATATCATCCTACCTCCAAATAAAAAAATCCTCTGGTCTCCTAGAGGATTTTATCTAAAAAAAACTTTTAGTCTTCATAAAACCTACCATTTAAGATATCTCTATATGGTAATAAGGCAGCAGCAAGACCAACTTTATTTTTAAGTGAAGGACCTCTGCCTTTAACAGATAAGATATCTAACTTGTTTTCTAAAACATAACTCTTAAAAGCGCCTTGTAAAAGATTTAGATCTATTTCTAAAGAAAAAATCCACTTCTTTTCCGACTCTTCTTTTTTAATGTCGAGCTCACTCTCAAAAAACAAAGGCATCCAATATAGATCATTCCAGAGAACAGGATCGTCTTCTGTTATTAGCTTCTTTTCCAAAGCTAAAGGCATCAGCTCATTGAACACTATAGTATTCAGCTCATCGGAAAGAGTTTTGTATTTGTCCTGCCCGATCTTCTGGTACCGACAAAGAATTTCATTTCTTTGTTTAAGAGGTAAATTCCTTTTCCCGATCTCCTTTTTAGTATTTTTAATAGGCTCAACAAAGATGTACTTATGTCCATTGGCCCTTAACAAATACTCTGTCTTTATTACTTTCTCTATTATGGGATTTTGAAAGTTAGAGGAGAAAAACTTAAGAAAATCTATTGTCATTGGGACTGCGAGTACAGAGTACTCAAGTTTATATGTTACTTCCATGTTTGTGATGGTTTTTATTAAAGGAACTTGTTAGCAAACTAATGCTATACCTTATAGATAAAAAAGTCAACTAACTATAAAAATAGTTAAGACATCTTTAAAGATGCTAAAACAAAAACCGCTATATGGGGTTAAGTAAGTGATAGGGGTATCAAATAAATAATATAGCGGTTTTTGATAATACTTTAACAGATACTTGCACGATCCTGATTCATGGGTATAAAAGAGTTTTTGGCTGCTAGCCTAAGCTGGGTTTCAAGATTTTTTGGGGGCAAATTTTTTTGACTCTCTTTTTTGAATATGAAAACTAAGAGGAAAAAGTTTGTAATCATCAGCCACTCTCCTGAAAGTATTATCAGTACTATTCTAAATAGGTTTGTACTTCCCATATAGATAGCTTTTATTGTTTAAAAATAAAGATCGACAAGAATGAGTCTATCACAACTAATTAAAAATGCAAGTCGACTTATTTTTTTATTTTATTTACCTTCTCCAAATATCTCTGCAAAATTATTGCGGCAGCAGAATCGTCAGCATCTCTTCTGTCTTCATATCTCCTAGCCTCTACAGTGCTAAACCATTCTTTTTCAAAATGGACACTGCAGTCAATATTTTCTTCTAAAAATATCTCTTCGAGATTAAAAGCAAACTCTCTCGCCTGTATCGCTATTTTATTTAACTCCCCTTTCTGATTAAGACTCTCGCCCATCACTATTGTTTTTATTTTCTTATCTTTTACTATTTCTAGTATCTCTTTTAAAGATTTTTCTTTTTCTTTATTAAAAATAATTTTAAAAGGAAAAGCTAAGATATTCATCTCATCTGAGATAGCTACTCCGATCTTTTTACTTCCATAATCTAGCGAAAGATATTTCATAATTAATTATTTTTATTCAAAAGGTTGCGCAACACCTCTCTTGCGATAACTCTATCATCGCTAGAGACTTTCTTACCTTTTATACTCATAGTATTGAGAGATCCTCTGGTAGTAAGAAGAACAACATCTCCTTCTTTTGCTATCTCAATTGCTTTCTTGATAGCGTCTCCTCGATCTAGAATGATAAATAAATTCTCGTTGAATCTCTTACCAGCCTTGTCTGCTTCACCAGCTATTTTCTGAGCTAAAGTCATCTCATCATCAAAATACGGATCTGAATTAGAGACTATAACTATATCAGCTTTTTCACCAACTACTCTTCCCATATCAAAGAGTCTTTGCTCGTCGCGACCCCCACCATCTCCGCCTAGTACTATTATTATTTTATTTTCTTCTCTTACTTTAAGAGACTTCGCTGTATCAAGAAGACTATTCATGCTTAGCTTTTCATGAGCATAATCGACTATTACTTTAAAATTCTGCCCTTCTTCAATTATCTCCATTCTACCTGGAATAAGTCGTAATTTCGATAAACCTAGGTTAATTTCTTTTTCTTCAAGCCCAAATCTTTTTCCTAATATAATAGCTGGAAGAGCATTGTAAATATTAAATCTACCTAAGATATATAGATCATAATTATAATCCTGATAATTAAATCTGACACCGTCTTCAGATTCTTCTATATTTTTAACATCATCTAAAAGAGAATATTCTACTCTCTCTATATCTTTAGCCGTATTTACAAAATAATTCGCACTCTCATCATCACTATTAATTAATGCTAGATATGGACGGTTAAAAATACTTTTTCTAAATATTTTAGATTTGGCTTCTCTGTATTTATCAAAAGAGCCACCATGAGAAGCTAGGTGCTCAGGAGAAAGATTGGTAAATATGACAATATCTAAGAATAATCCTAGATGCCTCCACTGCTTAATGCCTTCACTAGTAACCTCTAAAACTACATATCTACAGCCAACATTTTTAATATCTCTTAAAATCTTCTGTAAAAAAAATCTCCCTGGCATACTCATGTGATATTTATTAGGAATCTCTTTTTCTCCTAGCATTATATTCGCTGTAGATATTAATCCCACCTTTTCTCCTGTCATACTTAATACAGAATGTATAAAGTTAGTAGTGGATGTTTTACCTTTGGTGCCTGTCACTCCGATTACTATCATTTTTCTTGCAGGAAATCTGTAAATACACATACCTATCAAAGCTAAAATAAAATGATATATAGGCTGACCCATTTTATATAGCTTTTTAGGTATAAGTTTTTCTATTGTTCTTAGTATCTTTTCTGCCATATTCACATTTTAACATTTTAACACTTTTCCACAAATGTTAAGATTGGTATTTGCATTTTTTAATGGATTTTATATAATTAGAGAGTAAACTTAAATACCAGAGAAGTTTACGTAAGTTGAAAACCCCCGATTACTCGGGGGTTTTCAACTGGTTGATTTTAGTTTTTACTGAAAAAGTTCTTCAAAGAATTGAAATTTATCTCCTAGTAAATATCTATGAAGATAGAGACTACCGACGTCCTTTTTATAAAAATTAGGAAAAACTCCAACCCCTATATTATATCCGAGCTCTCTCAAAGCATTTTCTACTTTCTCGCTACTAGCGCCAAATGGATAAGCAAAAATCTTAGAAAAATATTTATCTCCTAATTTACTTTTTATGAGATCCTCATTCCCTTTTATTTCTTTTTTAATATCTGAAAAGGTAAGATCTGGAAGATATTGGTGATGTAGAGAATGGTTAGCTATTTTAATACCAGCAGAAGATAATTCTTCAAGATTATCCCAGGTCATACATATATTGTGTTTATTTATACAATCAGTATATATAAAAAATGTTGCTGGATAATTATACTTCTTTAGTATAGGAAAAGCATTTTCAAACTGAGAAGCATATCCGTCGTCAAAAGTAAGCACGACTTTCTTTTCTCCGGCTTTTAAGAATTTATTAAAAGATTTATATTCAAGATATTCTTCTAAAGAGATTACTTCATAATTATGGTCTTTTAAGAATTGCATTTCTCTTTCGAATATCTCAGGTGGAGTTATGAAGAGTCTAGACTTTACCGTGTCGCCAAAATTAATATCTCTAATCTGATGATAACCAAGTATCAGAAGATTGTCTTTCTTAGTATTAGAATTATGATTATACAAGGCTTCTAGATCATAAGAGCCTAATGTGTATGAAGCTTCCTCGCCAGGAGATACAGCCTCTTTTCTGGCCACATATTCACCGGCAATAACAGAAAAAATAAAATAAGTAATACAAAAGATAACTAAAAATAATATAAATATCTGAGTCTTATTTTGAGAAGAATCTTTTTTGTTTTTTCTTTCCATAATTATGAATGGAAGTATTATATATATTAAATAAACAAAAAGCAAAGCTGGTCTTATTCTTTAAAATATCTTATAATTAGAAAGATTAATATTATGAAAAATATCTTTAAAAAATATGGTAAAGGAATATTTATACTATTTCTATTCTTTTATGCCGGGACAATGATTCTTCACTCGCTAGAAATAGGCTTTGATCTCTTGCCTATTTTATTATTTGTACTAGGACTAGCTTTAGCCATATTGGCTCATGCCAGGAAAAATTATATAACGGTAATTCTTTTATTAGTACATATGAGTGTAGAATGGTTTGAATGGTCACAAATAAATATAACATTACAATCGGGACTACTAAATGTGGCGCATATAATGATGGACATAGTGTTTCTTAATCACGAATTAAAAGCTCACGCCAAAAAACAAAGAACTAGTATATTATTGCTCACCTCTATATTCCTACTCAGCATATTCACTCTTGGCAACTTATACCCTCCAAATGTTGATGGGCTTGTAGAGCTGATAGAGCCTTTTGTAATAGGTGGGGTATTAGGCTGTATCCTATCACATTTATATTTTCACCTTATGAAAGAAGCTAAAAAGAAAATCTAAAATCTAGCGGAAGTGGTGAGATTCGAACTCACGAAGAGTTGCCCCTTGCCGGTTTTCAAGACCGGTGCCTTCAACCACTCGGCCACACTTCCATTTTTGTTTTTGAAGTATAACATAATTTCTTTTTTGATGCTATACTTTATAAAAAGAACAAAATCTCAATAGAAATAATTTATGAGTATAATGGAAATTATAAAAGACATATTCGGCAAAAAGGAAAGTGAAAAAGATTCGCAAAATTTTATTGATGAAATTACAAATAGTATAACTGGAGGCAATCTTGATGCGAAAGAGCTAAATAAAAAAAATATTAAAAAATTTGTAAATGATTATAGAAAAAACATACTAAAAGGTCTCGTAAAGAAAAAATAAATATGAGAGTTGTGATATTAGACAATATTCGAAGCAGTCTCAATGTGGGCTCTATTTTTAGGACTAGCTCTGGAATTGGAGCCCACAAGATATATCTCTGTGGCATCACCCCTATCCCATTTGAGACTGCTAAAAAATATGAAGGACAAAATAAAAAAAGAAAAGACTTTGTAAAAACTTCACTCGGATCAGAAGACGAGATAGCTTGGGAATATAAAGAAAATATTTTAGAGCTAGTAAAAGAGTTAAAGAGAAAAGATTTTGAAATAGTCTCTCTAGAGCAAGATAGTAGAAGTGTAGATTATAAAAAATTAAAAACAAATAAAGATAATGTTGCAGTGATTATTGGTAGCGAGACAGATGGAGTACAAAAAGAAGTATTAGACCTGTGTGATCAGATAGCAGAAATTCCAATGCTAGGACTAAAAGAAAGTCTAAATGTGACAATCGCCTACGCGATACTCGCTTATAAATTGTGGGACAATAATTAGTATTTATAATTATATTTCTCTAGATCTATCTTTGTATAATCAATTAGCTTTTTTGCTTCTAGATCATATACATGATTTTGATAAGGATTTTCTGGAGCATCTAAATCAAAAAAGTTTTTCTTGAATGTATAAACCATGCCTTTCAAAGGCACTCCAGGATAACAAAATAATCTCCATTTATCTCTTCCCAACACATAATCATTTGGTAATTTAATTTTCTTTTTAGCAGATAAATAAAATATTAGAAATTCTTCTAAAAAGAAATTCAACTGATATTCATCTAGATCTCTCTTACAAAATCTAGCATCATCTGATACATATTTTTGAAATAATTTATCTTCTGAATATATCTTTTTAAATTTTCTAAATTCAGAAGAAAAATCTCCTTCATAATCCAAAAATAATTGATTCCAAACTTCGTATGAAAAAGCGTGCTGAATTTGAAAATCAATTCTATTTTTATGAATAAGTTTACTAAAAGCATTTTTATGAGAAATTACCATGTTCACAAATTTATTTTTGAGAGAACTGGCTTCCTCTTTTGAATTCATATAGAGACTATCACCATAAATCATGTTAAGTCCAATTTTTGGTTCTGACACTTTTTTTGGTGAAAAATGTTGCACATATTTAAAACATTGTTCTGCAGATTGTCCTGTATTACCATCCATCCGCGAAATGGAAATTGGGAAAACTAAAATACCAAAATCGTTTGGAAGTTTATTGATATCAAAAAATTGTTGAGACATATTTTTATTATTTTCTATATTCTAGCACTAAACAAAAAATTTGTGTATATTACAAAAACCACAAGATGCAAAGAAGTAATGTAGCATTGCGCTACGAATACTTAAAACCAGCAAACCATATACCATCTTGATGGTTGAAGGCCAGAAATTCTGGCCTTTTAATTAGTGCTCTCGGCAGGAATCGGACCTGCATCGTGGGTACCGCAAACCCATATTCTATCCATTGAACTACGAGAGCAAGCCCCTCCTTAATTTATTAGGGAGGGGTTGATGCGGGTTCTTATTTTTCGAGCTTTGCTGCGGCTTTTGCTAGTCTGGACTTCTTTCTGCTTGCAGTCCCCTTTTTTATTACTCCTCCTTTTGCAGCTTTATCAAGTGCAGCAAATGTTGCTGGCAATTTCTTTTCTGCTTCTTTTTTATTTTTATTAACAATAAGACTTCGAGTAGCTTTGACTTCTTCTTTCATTATTTTTTTTCTCTTGTCATTAACAACTTTTCTATTTGCTGACTGACGAAGAGCTCTTTTTGCTGTTTTTGTTACTGCCATATTTTTAAATATAAATTTATTTTTTATTTGAATTAATTATCCATATAATACTATATTATACAAAAAAAATAAAGCCGACAAATGTTTGTTGGCTTTATAAGGAAAGGATTTGATAATTATTTTTTATGAAGCTTATCAAAATAATCAAGAGTCAACAACATATTATTTTCAAAATTTTCTAACAAATTTAATTTGTCTCTATTTTGAAAAACTAGATCATACTCTTCAAAAGCACTATTGACCCTAGAGGATAGGGTCTTTTCAGAAATCCCTTCGTCTCTTTTCTTTAAAGCGGAACGAATAAATTCCTCAAAAGATTTATAGCTTATTGACTCAAGTGGAGAAAACCTTCTGTAAAGAAAAACTGGAAATATTTCCACACCCTTAAAAATTTCTTCACCAGCCTCTTTTCTCTTTATCATTTGCAAAACACCTTTTATGTCTATCTCCAGTAAAAGATCTTTTCCAAGATGTTTTGCTATTTCTAATGACATAAGAAGCGTCCCATAAAAATCCTCATGGACTTTTTCATGCTCCAGAAGATAATTTGTTGCGACCATCCCCTGAAAAAAATCAGACTTAACATAAAGATACTGTTTTGGTGAGTTGATATCGCTCAACCTCATACTTCTGGTGACGACAGATATGCCTACTACCACATCTTTCTTTAAATAATCCGTTAGCGACCCAAAAAAGGTTGAATGTCCTGAGCCAGACACTCCAGAAATTGTAATAATCCTCATTTTTAAAAATTTATTTTGAAAGAATTTTGTTTAAAACTGATAAGATATTAACACGAAACACAAATTGCTTCAAGATCTGATATTTGTCTGCTCTCGTCAAGATTAAGATAAATTATTTTTTATTATATAATCTAATACATAGAGCATAAAAGCTTTTTAATTTTAAAAATATTATGAAAAACAAATTAATCAATAAATCATTAATAGCTATAGTGGCTATATTTACATTATTAACATTGTTAGGAGGCGCTAAATCATTCGCGCAAACCACTACCACATCTCAACCGATAAAAGAATTAAAGGACATGCCTTGTTCAGAAACTGGCTGCCCTAAATATCAAATGAAGGGCTTTGGTATGATGGAAGGAGATGGATACAGATTTGGAGAGAAGGGAACTTTTACAGGCTATGGAAATGGGGAGCGTGAGGATATGTTTAAATACTTTATGCCCGCTTTTGGAGCAGGACTTATAGGAGCGGGGGTAGTAGCTATCGTAATTGGAATATTATTCTTAGCATTCTGGATCTGGATGTTAGTACACGCTATAAAGCATGATATAGAATACAAGCCTATCTGGATATTAGTGTTATGGTTCATGAGTATTGTAGGAGCTATAGTCTATTATTTTGCTGTAAAGAGAAAGAATGAGTGTTATTGCTGTATGGAATGTGATATGTGTGAGGATGGCAAATGTAAATGTGAAGAAGTGAAGGAAGAAGAAGTAAAATAAATTGAAATCACAAAAATAAAAACCGTCCAAATATAGGCGGTTTTTGTTTTGTAAGTAAAAATGTTAAAATGAATAAATTATGATTAGCTATCTAATTGGAACTATTAAAAATATAGACGAGAGGTCATTAACTGTATTAACAGCTAGTGGTGTAGGATATAAAGTATTCACCCCTCTTAATACTCTACTATCGCAGAGTGTGGACAGCTCTGTAGAGCTATTGATCCACACAGTGGTAAAAGATGACTCCATAGATCTATATGGCTTCATAGAAAAAGATGAATTATCTATGTTTGAAAAATTAATAACAGTCTCTGGAGTAGGCCCGAGATCTGCACTTACAATATTATCTGTATCTAGTATTCAAAATATCGCGATAGCAGTAGAGAATGGAGATGCAAACCTACTGGCAGGGATCCCAGGCGTTGGTAAAAAGAGTTGTGAGAAGATAGTCATAGAATTAAAAGGTAAATTGTCAGGATTTATAAAAAATAAAAATATTAATAATAAAGATATAGAAAATAATCTATTAGAGGAGAATGACGCGCGACTCGCCCTCTCATCTCTCGGATATAATGAAAAAGATATCAATAATGCTATAAGCGAAGTCAAAAAAATAATAGGAGAAAAATATGAAAATATGAAAGCTGGCGAGATAATACGAGAGACACTCAAAAATCTAAGATAATAATAGCTCTATGCCAGAATTACCAGAAGTAGAAGCACTGCGGCTAGGGCTTGAAAAGAAGATAGTAAATAAAAAAATATTAAAAATAAAAGTCTTGAAGCCAAAGATAGTCTATAGCAGTGGAACCGTTAGAAGAATAGACAAGAAAAAAGTAAATGAATTTATAAATGGAGTAATTAATAAAAAAATAAAGTCTATAAAAAGACTCGCTAAAAATCTCATCATATATCTAAATGATGATAGTGTACTCGTTATACATTTAAAAATGACTGGACAATTAGTCTTCGTGAATAATAAAAAAGAAAAGACCTTTGGTGGCCATCCTATTAATGATACTTTCACCAAGAATTTGCCTAATAAGCATACTTGTATAATATTTGAATTAGATAGCGGCATCCTATACTATAATGATATCCGCATGTTCGGATATGTGCTCTATTATAAAAATATTCTGGAAGCAAAAAGAAAAGGACATTTTAAAAATATTGGTCTCGAGCCATTTGATAAAAACTTCACTCTCACCCACTTTAAAAAAGAATTAAAAAATAAAAAGAAAAATATAAAAAGTGTACTACTTGATCAATCAATAGTTAATGGGGCTGGCAATATATATTCAGATGAGATATGCTTCGCCTCTCATGTATTACCAAGTAAATCTTGTGCTAGTCTTTCAGATAAAGAAATGACTCTGATTTATAACAATCTAAAAAAGATACTTTCTCTAGCTATAGCTCATGGAGGATCGTCCATATCAGACTATCTATTAGCAGATGGATCTAGAGGTAATTATGCTAGACTACACAAAGTGTATGGTCGTGCAGGAGAAAAATGTAAAGTATGTAAAAATATTTTACAGAAAATAATTGTCGCTGGCAGGACTACTGTGTATTGCACTAATTGTCAGAAATGATTAATTTAATTAATTCAAATTAACGAACCACGTTGATAGAGTTCCTCCCTGAAGTAAATTCTTGTTTATTTAGATTTTCCTCTATCGTTTTACCAGCTTCTAGGCTAGTATTAATAGGTAACATCTCTCTGGCGCCAGTCTCGAGATCGGTATTTGATTTCTCTATCAGATTAGCATCATAATCATATCGGACATAAGGCTTCACATTAGTGCTCCTTTGCGGACCGCCAGTCAGATACCAGATAATCCAGATTATCCAAAATCCAAAAAATATTTTCCATCCAAGATTTTTCATAAAGAAATTATAACATAATGAAAAACTACTTTGTGCCCCCAGCAGGAATCGAACCTGCGACCTTCTGCTTAAAAGGCAGCTGCTCTACCGACTGAGCTATAGGGGCAAATATATTACCTCCTTGACTTATTGGGGAGGTCGACTCTTAAGAGTCTGGCGGATTTAGATAATAATACCAAATTTTTTTAAAAAAGTCTATAAAAACAAAAGCCGAATATTATTCGGCTTTTGTTTTTATTAATATAGGTGTCTTAAAAATTAAGGGTTAGACCAAACCAGTTGTTTCCATAACCACTACCATAGCTATATGGATATGAATAAGAATATGGGTATGAGTAGCCATAATTATTATAACTACAAGGACATCCTACTGCTTGGACACAATTACAATTGTAACTATTTCTATTATAATAATTATTACCATAATAACTATTTCCATAATAGCTATTATTGTAGTTATTATAAGGATAATAATAAGAGTAAGAAGAGTAGCTAGGATAATATGAAGAAGAGTAAGAAAAAGGATAATAATAAGATGAATCGTAATTATAATTAGAATAATTATTTAGATAATTATAATTCTGATATCCAGTATTGCTATAATAAGAATTATTATATCCGGTATTTCCATACCCATAATAAGATCCTGCGCCATAAGAAGAACCACAAAGGTTTGTAGCGCTACCACTCATATAGCACCAGCCAGCACTAGCCTTATCAGTAGCCACATATCCGGCTCCTAATAATATTGCTAGAATAAACATTGTAAATAAAGCTTTTTTCATAAATTTATAATTTTCTTTATACTAATAAACCCATTTATATAATATATTATACTCCTATATAAAATGCTTGTCAATAGATAAAAATGTGTCACCCTAAATACTTAAAATAAACTTTTCTACACTTCTCATTAGATCTACTTCTCCATTATTAGCCTTCATAGCCATGAGAGCTAGCTCACTTCCAAATCTTTCTATTTCTTCTCCAGAATAATTAATCTTTCTGTCTGATAGTCTGTATAATTTAAAATAATTTTTAATGTCCTCGTCTAGATATGCCGACCATATCATCTTCCACTTCCACCAGATAGCTCCATGAAGAGCTTGAGCTTCGTCATCGCCCCATTCTAAATAAATCTTTTGCCATTCTTGCCAAGCTTTTTTCTTATCGCGCTTCTCAATAAGCTCACAGAGATAAAAAGGCTCTATATCTTTATCTATTTTCTCTTCGCTAACATCAAAAGCGTTATCAACGTATCCTAATTTTTCAAGATCTCGAGATATTTTTTGAAAAGAGGCTGGTAAAGCAAATGGCTCATCTAAAATAAAAATATTTTCACTCTCTACCATCTTGGAGAGATTTTTATATATAAATTCTCTAGTCTCTTCTTTTGTAAGCAAGTCCTCGATCTCTATCTTCATTCTTTCTCCAAATAAAGAAGCTGCCTCTATATAACTATCTAGTAATAAATAATTATCTTTTGAGATCTTTGCAGGAGAAAGCAAAGAGTCTGGATTTATTTTTGAGTTCCTAAGAAGAGAGCCTATTTTGTCTTTAGCTAATTTTCTTTTTTTAAAATTGGTCCCGTAAATTATAAAAAACATATTATTATTTTAATTCGTATAGATTATCTCCTATCTTCATATCAGCTTTAATAGGAACATCTTCCACTTTCGTATCATTAAGCATTAATTCTCTCCATTCTTTATCTTCCAATCTCTTATTAATTACATTTTCTAGTATAGATCTCAATTTAGGAGCTTCGGCATCTATTATATTTTCATTTATCTCTAATACTAATTCATCATGAATCTGAAGTAATATCTTAATCTGTGAAGACAGATTATTACTCTCAATATATTCATTAATGTCTATCATGGCTAATTTGAGTATATCAGCAGTAGTGCCTTGGATAGGGGCATTGATGGCTATCCTTTCGCCTTGAGACTTAAGAAATGGTAGCTTTGACTTTAGTAGAGGTATCTGTCTTCTCCTTTTAAATAAAGTCTCTGTATAGCCAATTCGCTCTGCATCTTTTTTCACTTTTTCCAGATAATCCATTAGCACTGGAAAAGTATTTTTATACTCATCAAAAAATTGTTGAGCTTCTTTTCTGTCTACTTTCATAGAATCTTTAAGAGCTGTGACTCCCATCCCATAAAGAATCCCGAAATTAATAGTCTTGGCTTTTCTCCTCATCTCAATAGTGACTTCATTATCTTTTATTTTAAATACTTTAGCTGCTACTCCAGTATGAACATCTATACCTTTTTTAAATATATCTATAAGATTAGGATCTTTAGACAAAATGGCTGCGCTTCTAAGATCTATCTGTGAATAATCAAGTGAAAGAAATTTATGACCCTCATCAGCAATAAAAGCCTTACGGACCAATATCCCTTCTTCACTTTTTACTGGCAGATTTTGTAAATTTGGATTTTCAGAAGAAAATCTTCCTGTCGATGTGCCAGTCTGAATAAAATCAGAATGAATTTTACCATCTTCTGCTAGGAAATTAGGCAAAGTATCTATATAAGTAGAGAGCAGTTTACTTATCTCTCTATATTCTAGAATATCAGCTACTATAGGATGAGAATCTTTTAATTTATTAAGCTCGTTAGCATTAGTAGACAGAGCTCCTCCTGCCGTCTTCTTAATCTTTTCTCCAAGCTTTAACTTTTCATAAAGAATAAATCCTAACTGCTTTGGAGAAGAAATATTAAACTCTTCTTTTGCTTCTTTAAAAATCTTACTTTCTACCCCTTTTAATTTATCGTGTAAAAAATTACTCTGGGTAGCCAATATCTCTTTGTCTAATCTTATACCATTCTTTTTCATCTCTTTTAGAATATTTATAATAGGCTCTTCCATCATTAAAAATAATTTTTCTAGATTCTCTTTTTTAAGCTCTGATTTTAGAAATTCTCTAGCTTCTTCCAGGTCGTAAGAGTTAGTATACTCTAATACATCTTCTGGTTTAGGATTAGTCATCTCGCTGTCTAGGAGATTAGTCATGATCTTTAAGTCTTCAATATCTTGATCTAGAAAATTAGCTTGTGCTAATTCAGCCTTTTCGTTAATATCTGTCTCTAGATCTAGCCCGCCAATATTTAAATCCTCACCTGTCTTAGAAAGATTTTCTCTTGGTATATTTTTATTTTTAAAAATATTTTTAAAGCTTCGGAATTCGAATTCATCACATATCTTTACAAATTTAGCTTCATCAAAATTCTTAAGCCATTCCCCTTTTGGTAAACTAAAGTGAATTGGGGCATCCCGCCTAATAGTAGCTAACCCTTTGGAAAATAAAGCTTCTTCTTCGCCTTCCTCTATGAGCTTTATTATCCTGTCAGTTATTTTATTTTCTTTTTTTGCTTTACATATAGATACAAATTTCTCCCTATCTTCGTGCAAGATACTATACATATTTTCTATACTGCCAAAAATATTTATAAGTACGGTCGCCGTCTTCTCGCCTATACCTTTTATACCAATAATATTGTCAGAAGCATCTCCACGAAGACCTTTGTAATCTGGTATCTGCTCAGGAGTAAAAGAAAATCTTTTTATAACATCTTCATATTTGTAGACAATAGTTTCTCCTAAGCCTTTTTTGAGAGTATATACTTTCACATTATTATTCTTATCAATTAACTGCATAGTATCCATATCTCCTGAAGCAATAAATATTTCTATCTCGTCATTCTCTATTTGGTAATTAATCTTCTTAAGATCTTCTACTATGGTACCCAATAAATCATCAGCTTCAAATCCAGCTAGAGAGTATACTGGAATATCCAGTGCCTCGCAAACTCTAGGCGCTTCATTAATCTGAGAGACAAGCTCATCATCTGACTTGGCTCTATGAGCTTTGTAATTTTCATACGCTTCGTGACGAAAGGTAGCCTCTCTCCTGTCAAAACAAGCCACACAAAAGTCTGGCTTGAGATCTTCTTTTATTTTTAAAATCATTTTTATAAAGCCAAAGAGCGCTCCTGTAGGTCTGCCGTCATAGGTAGAAAACCCTACCATTGCATGATAAGCTCTATGGAGTAAAGCGTGCGAATCTAAAAGCACCAATCTCTTTTTCATAAATACATTTTAGCATTTATAGAAAATTTATAGAAATATCTCTGGTATTTTCTTTTTTATGGGTAAAAGTAATAACTATATCAGCTTTTAAATTATAAAAACTAGCAAATTTCTCCGGCCACTCAATAAATATTACTAAATCTTTTTTATTTATCTCATTCTCTAATTCTAAAGCTTTTGCCTCTTCTTCCTTTTCAAATCTATATCCATCTATATGTATAAATTTCTCATAATCCTTTCTAAGGACAAAAGTTGGAGATATGACTTCGTCTTTCTCATTTAGTAATTTACTAATGACTTTTGTAAATGTAGTCTTACCAGCCCCGAGATCACCAATCAGAAAAATTATACAAGCCCTGCTTTCTCTTTCAAAGAAATCCTCTATAAAGCTTGCCACTTCTCTTGCTATAGTATTCAGATCTTCTAATTTTATGTCTTTAAATTCCTTTTGCATAAATTAAATATATCAGAAATAAATAAAAATAAAAAATGAGATTCTTTAGATCTCATTTTTTATAATTTAAAACTATTTTAAGCTATATGATGATGTATAGTGTGCTCTTCTTTTTCTTTTTTTCTTTCTGCTAACCATCTACGAATATTCATAATAAGTACAACCAAGATAAGAATTATTGCAAATAATACTAACCAGCCTAGTAGAGTCTGCGGGAACAATTTTTCTGCTAGAGATTTTTTATTACCATCTTCTCCTACTATAGTATTTTCTCCTGCTATATTTGCAACCATATAAGCAGATACTTCGTCTTTGACTATTTCAGAACCAGTAACTGGAAGATTATAAGATATGTATACTGTAGTAACTACTGCTTTTCCAAGTTCTGCATTATTCGCCACTTTAGCTGGCAAGATAAATGTCTTTACTTCTTTACCTTTCATTTCTGAAATAGGCACGGTCATAATATTATCTTTAATAGTAACTCCACCTGTTGTAGTAGCATCCACGAAGCTTAATTCACTTGGAAGAACTATCTTAGCTTCTACGCCTGTAAGAGCTGTGTCTGAATTATTTGTAACTGTTATCCTATAATTTACTATTGAACCCTGGTTAAGATTAGGACTGTTCCTCTCTATATTCACCGCGATTAATTTACCTCCTGAATTTATAGTGTCTGCGACTTCTACTGTCCTTGCGACAGCGATAGATCCGTCAGAGCAGACAAATTCTGTCTTAGTCTTTGGCTTTACTTTTGCAGTAGCCTTTGGTGCAGCATAAACGACTTTCTTTTTTGTCTCGCCTAAAGTTTTAAATGAGACTATTTTTCCTCTATATGTACCATCTTTATTCGCGATCACGGCTCTACAATAATATGTAGTATTAGGCTTAAGTCCTGTTATTAAATTAGAAAATGAAGCATGAGAAGATGCGCCGATAGAAGCAGAATTAGTGGTATTATTAACATCCATAGTAGATCCGTATTCGAACCAGCCGACAGAAGAAATATTTCCGGCTATCAATCCTACACCATTACACTCTGCGCTTGTAGCTCCTACTTTAGTTGCTAGATCTGTGACAGCAGAATGATTTCTAACTTCTACTTGAGTGACTACGACTGTGGTTGTAGTTTTTACCGGACAAGCTTGAGTTACAGGTATGACTGCTCCATTCCAGCAGGTCTGATATTGCGCAGGACAAGCTTGAGTTACAGGTATGACTGCTCCATTCCAGCAGGTCTGATATTGCGCAGGACAAGTCTGAGTAACTGGTATGATCTGACCATTAGGGCAAACTTGTGTTCGTACAGGACAAGCTTGAGAGACTGGTATTATAGATCCGTCCCAGCAAGTCTGAGTATTTACAGGACAAACTTGAGTCATTAATATTACTTGTCCATTAGGACATGTTTGATATTGAGGAGGACAAGATTGATATATAGGTATTATATTTCCGTTCCAACACATTTGTGTCTGAGGTTGCTGAATAATTGGTTGTTGGATTATTGGTTGAGTATATATTTGTGGTTGCTGATAGATTGGATAATTATAATTAGGCTGATTATATATCACAGGACATTGCCATTGATAAGATACGATGGAGCCATCAGGACAACGATAGTTAGTATTAGTATAAATAGGAGCAATTGGACAAGCGTTTATATTTGTCACCCAGGAACCATCTGAACATTGTACGTAACCGTAATTATTGTTTGTCTGGCTAGAAGGACAAGCGTAAATATTGGTGACCCAACTTCCATCACTACACTGAACATAACCGTAGTTATTATTTGTTTGTGTTGTAGGACAAGAATAAATATTTGTCACCCAGGAACCATCTGAACATTGTACGTAACCGTAATTATTGTTTGTCTGGCTAGAAGGACAAGCGTAAATATTGGTGACCCAACTTCCATCACTACACTGAACATAACCGTAGTTATTATTTGTTTGTGTTGTAGGACAAGAATAAATATTTGTCACCCAGGAACCATCTGAACATTGTACGTAACCGTAATTATTAGAAGAGATATTACACTCCGGACAATAATCATTATTATTCCAATAGCCCCCTGTCTCATATTGAGCAGAAACATTAATGGAATTAAGGCTTGCAAACACTCCAAATACTATAAACGCTGCAAATATTACTTTTATTAAAAATTTATTTTTCATAAGTTTGTTTAGTCCTGATAATAATATAATTATATATTGAATAATAATCTATGTCAATATATACATAAAACAGAAACATTACTCGTTGTAAGTTTCTTTTTTTTCTGCCCCTGGTGGACAAGGTGGGCATATAGTGTGGCTAGTTAATACAGGATTAACACATTCTCTTATTGCAATAATTTTACCATCCGCATCAAAAATAACAAGTGTTCCTTTTTTAATAAAAATAGCTCTTGCGTCCTCAACGCCATCTCTTACACTAAACTTACAAATCGCTAACATATCATGCTGGGTAGCTCTTACCGACTCTCCTGGTCTAAGAGGTAATTTTGTATCAAGACCTTCTGCAACTCTTTTTCTCCAAAAGCTACTATTCATACCTTTGAAACTCTCTCTAACTTTATGGTACTTAAAAAAACTTGGGCCTTTATTATAATTTTGCATCGCTACACTTGTATCTTTATCTTTATAAACATCACTAGCGTCATAATATTCAAAATCGTCTACTGGAGGGCCACCACCCAATCTAACTTCTTTTTTTTCTTTCTTGACGGACTTTATCTCGTGTGTATTTTTATCTTGTTTTTTCTCTGGGGCTTTATATATCCACTCTTTCCTTGAATTATCAAAATAATATCCATTATTTTGAGCTTTTACTTCATTAGCTTTACCGAGAACAGTCCCTATAGCTAGATAGGGTAGCGCTTTTCTGCCTAACTTTTTAAGAAAGCTTATTTTACTTTCTTTGTTTAAGTTCTTTTGTTTTTGTTCTGATTTTTTATTTTCTAGACCCTCAGAAGAGCTTAATAGATTTGGAAGATGTTTTTCTAAATTCATAATTTGTGTTTTAGTTTATAAATGGACTATTATTAGGACTACTATAAAAAGGCGTGCCATCAAGATTACATATAGCATAATTGCCCCCGTCTTTTTCTTTTTTAATACAGAGACCTCTCTTAAGATGCTTAGAAGCTTCTATTTGTGCCTCATCTCCTATTGAGAGTTTATTATTATACTCTCTTACGTTTCCAGATCCATCTACACTATAAGCCTTACCATTTTGAAAAATGGTGCCCGAAGGAGCTTCCTCTTGAATGTTTTCGTCAGCATCTTCGTATCTACTCTCTCTTTTATGTTTCTCTTTTTTTGGTTTTTGAAATCCATCTTCATAATTAGCTGTTGTAGGTTTTTCTTCTAACCCCTGATCTTCATCTATATATTCTTCTTCAGGCACAGCTTCTTCTTTAATCTCCTCTTTTACTCTTGGAGCCTCTTTTTCTGTGCCTGGCTTAGTATTTTTATTAGAAGAATAATTATCTATTCTAGACTTAATGAGAAAGGCTGACAATGCTAGCAAGGCTGCCACCCCGAAAGTCTTAACTCGCCCAGGAGCTCTCTCGCCCATATTTCGTAACATATTATCAACCTTTCTCATGGTAAGAGATTTATTCTCTTCTATTTCCAACTCTTCTCTCTTGTCTTTTAATTGTTTTATTTTTTCTTTATAGTTATCAACTTTACTTTCATGTCCTTTAGCTACTGTCTCTAGATTTCTCTTATCACTTTGAAATTTTTTTATTTCATCTTCTATTTCTTTATTTTCTTTCTTTAGTCTGTCTATTTCTTTAACATCGACACCCTCATCTATGTCCCGCTTTAATCTGTCACTAATCTTAGTTGTAGATTCTATTTTATCCTTATATTCGTTTAGTGTGTCTATAAGACGGTCTATCACACTTATCTTATCATTTAACCTAATATCTGCCTCATTCTTCTTTTGTTGTTTTTCTATTTCTTCTAGACCCGCTGTATCATAGGTAGGATCTGCCAGCTTTTTTTCTTTTAATTTTTCAACCTCCTCTGAAAATGTATCAGACTCACTTTTTAAAGTGGCTAATTCTAATTGTCCTTTTTCTAGTTCTTTTTCTACAGCATCTTTCTCTTTTTTAAGAGTATCTAAAGTTGTTATCAACGCTTTTAGCTTGTCTGGCTTTTCTTTAAATTCTAACTGTTTAGAAGCTGTTTTAGCTTCTAAAGATTTTTTTTGGCTATCAAGAAAAGAGATGTTCGCTTTTATTTTTTCAAATTCTGTTTCTTTTGCTTTTTTGCGCTTACCCTCCAAAGACTTTAGCTGTTTATTTTTTACAATCTCATTAGTTATTTCTTCAGAAGGTTTTTTTGGTTTTTTGTTTAAAAAATTTAAATTTGTCATAATGTTTTAAATTAATTACCAACAAAAGGACTTCCACCTTTATATTCAGAACCATTAAGATTACATATTCTGTAATTTAATTTACCATCTTTCATTTCTTTTCGAACACATAATCCTTGCTTCAACTTTTTAGAAACTTCTTGTTGCTCTTTATCCGCCTTTGTCAATTCTCCTGTGTACTCTGTTATATTACCTTTTGAGTCTGCAGATACAACTTTTCCATATTGAAATAATAATAAAGAAGCTCCTTCTTGTCCTCTAGGATCTACTTTTCTTTCTTCTGCTATTGGTCCTGGAAAATTTCCTGTCATTTGTTTTAACTCTGTCTGTCCTTCGGTATTTAATATCTTTACATCACCTTTTTCTTTTATAACTGTTTTTTTACCTTCTCTTTTTTGTTTTACTTTTAATACATGAACTGTGTCTCCTTCTTGCACTCCGACTTTACCTTCATTATTTTTTAGCTGTGTATATGTAGCATCATTTAAAACTTTGTCTCCTTTCTGCGCATTAATATCTTTAGGCATTGCAAAAAATGCTCCTGTAGCAGCTAAATAGGGTAATGCTTTTCTACCTAACTTTTTAAGAAAGCCTATTTTACTTTCTTTGTTTAAGTTATTTTGTTTTTGTTCTGGTTTTTTATTTTTATCGTAAGAGCCTGATAATACTGGAAAGTGTTCGTTCATATTTTTATTTAATATTAAAAGTATTTGATATAAAGATTTATAATATAAAATTATATCACAAAAAAGAAAAAGCAGGTCAAAATTGACCTGCTTTAAGCAAAAAATGATGAAAAGTTTTATTTAAAAGGACTTCCTCCTTTATAAATACCGGTCGGACTATAGATCCGGTAAGTATTCTCATCCTTTTTAATAAAAAGTCCGGTTTTGAGTTTCTTAGAAAGCTCTTGCTGGTCTTTGCCTTCCTTTGAAAGCTCTCCAGAAAACGCAACCAGCTCACCCGACTTCTCAATAAAAGTTTTCCCTTCTTTGAAAACAAACTTCCCGTCTCCATTTATGTCTCCAGAATAATTTTGATTCTCAGAAAGTTTTGCTGGCGTTGGAATTATTTCAACTAACTGAAGATTCTCCACAACAGTGGTCACCTTTGTACCAACTACCACAGAATTTTCCTCCACCATCTTTTTTTTCTCCAGGGTACTCATAGTACCTTTGGTTCTAACACGAAAACCATTGGATCTGGATTTTACAATCACCACCTGACCGGTAGTATTTGTAGAGTCCAGGACAATGAAGGCTTCACTGTCAGCCTTTTTTTCAAGCTGGCTCACGGCTATGTTTTTAGAGTTAAGAATTTGCTGGCTATTGCCAAAAAAGAAAAAGGAAAGAAAAGTAATAAAAAAAATAATTTTTTTCATTGTAATAGTTTTAAGATTTGAAAAGAATTTTATGACCAACAGAGGTCAACTAAATACAGTATAGCATACTGTATTTATAGTGTCAATAGTAAAAAGCAAAAAACCTCCGTACGGATACGGAGGTTTTAAAATGCATTGTTGCCAAAATTATTTCCAGGGCTCTCCTGTAAAGGCAGAACCGTCCAGATTGCAGATTTTGTATTCTCTCACTGCTGTTTTGTGAATACACAATCCCGTTTTTAGGGTTTTGGAAGTTTCCAGTTGCCTTTCGTCGGCAGCTGATAATTCTCCATTATACTTAAAAACGTCACCTGTGGACCTTTCTACACAGAATGCCTTTCCGTATTGAAAAAGAAGAAAGCTATTAACATTACAAGTCAGACATTCGTCCTTCTTGTTTTCAATAACTTTTTCTACTTCAACAGTTTCCTCCCTCACCTTTTCAGGTGTTGGAGTAGTTTTTGTTGGGGCTGGTTTACCCGGCTTCCCAGCTTTTGGCGGGGTTGCAGGTTTTTCAGTTTTTTTTTCATTCAAAAAAAAATTTTGAATGACCGAAGGACAACAAGTGTCCTTTTTTTCGATCAATTCAGTTTTTTTTTGGCCCTCCTCTTCCTTGTCGGCAAGATTTTGAGCTGTATCGATGTAATTCCAGGTTCTTTCTTCCTGAAGTTCCAGATCTCTCATTTGCCTACGAGCTAATTTGGCAGCTTTTTTATAAGCCTTCAAATTATCTTTCGCAATGAGTGCTGGATTATAATTTACATCATCCTCATCGGATGACTTATTTTTATTACAGGACACTAAAGAAAAAAATAAAACAGACACCATCAAAAAAAATAAATTTTTCATTTGAATAAATTTGATTGTTTAAGAAATATTATTGAGAATTAAATATACCTCTAAAGAAATAAATTATTTTATATATCTTTTCCTTTCCTTAAAGGTATACTCAACTCTTTTTATTAAACAAAAACTTTCAAATGAAAACTTTTAGTAACAAAGCAATTTTTCAAAGAACTTAATGAACTGAATATAGTATAGCAGATTAAAAATATTTGTCAAGTATTTTTAACTAAAGCCCTTTCAACGGCTAGCCTATACAGAAAATAGCCTTATAATATAAGGCTATTACCGAAGTTGTAGGGGAGATAGTTTAAAAAGTAGGCTTTTCGAAGACGACTTTACCGGTCGTGCATTCTACGATAGTGCCAAGAGTGGTCTGACAAACTTTCTTATATGTCTTGCAGGAGACATGATTAGCTGAATTATTAAAGTCAGTATCTATTCTATAGCAGATTCCATTATTACCATTAGGAACTTCCGCGTACATCCCCTGCTCTGCTTTTACACGAGAGAGTCCATATACTGCAAGAACTACAAGTATAGTAAATAATATTAGCGACAAAACTTTGTGCGTAATTTTGTGTGTATGATGCAATTCATGAAGATTTGCTAAATGTTTGTTCATAGTTTTGGCTATTTTATATATATTAAAATTATAAGATAGAAAAAATCTAATTGCAAACAAGTTATCAACTTTTTAGGGTTTTTCAGTGTTATAATACATTTATTATGAATACTGACTCTATTAAAAATGATGATGAACAAGAGATTCATCATAATTTACAATTCCAAAATAAAGACAAGTTAAAAAACACCGATAATCTGCTTGATTTTGTCCGAGAAACGCAAGAGGAAGACTATGTAAAACATGCATCAGATAAATATGGACTACCCTATATAGATCTAAAAGGTATTGCTCCTGAGCCAGACGCTCTAAAACAAATAAAAGAAGAGGATGCGAAAAATGCTGAAATAGCAACTTTTAAACAAATAGGTAGCAAGCTCTATGTGGCGATGTATTCACCAGAAAATCCGTTAGTCAATCCAATAATAAAAAATCTAGAAAGCCATGGGTTAGAAATAATTAAATTCTTAGCTTCTCACGCCTCTCTCAGACATGTGTGGAGCAGATATAGTGATATAGTGGAGTCTAGTGAGACTCCAAGTGGGCTTTTGGATTTAAATTCAAAAGTATTAAAAGAAATAGTTTCTAATATAAAAACTTTAGACGACCTTAAAAATTCTATACTGACGATAGCCAATGAATCTAAAAATTATAGGATTTCTAGGATTATAGAATTAATAATATCAGGGGCGTTACTCTTTAAAGTATCAGATATACATATAGAGCCGGAGAAAGAAAAAGTTAGATTTAGATATAGAATAGATGGCGAATTAGAAGATATATGCTTTGTAGACTTCGCTACGATGAAGCTTATAAATTCTAGATTAAAATTATTATCTGGTATTAAATTATCTATAACTCAAAATGCTCAAGATGGTAGATTCTCGATTGTAGATGACAGGATAGAGATAGAAGTTCGTGTCTCTGTAATACCAGGTAATTATGGAGAAAGCTTCGTTATGAGACTATTAGATCCTAGAAACATAATGGCGAATATTGAGTCTCTCGGTATGAGCCAGCAACTTTTTGAAATAGTAGAGAGAGCTATAGAAAAACCAAATGGAATAATATTAACAACTGGACCAACAGGCTCAGGTAAGACTACTACTCTTTATGCTTTTATAAATAAACTATATACACCGGGAGTAAAAATAATTACAATTGAAGATCCTGTAGAGTATCATATACAAGGAATAGTGCAGACTCAAGTCGAAGAAGAGAAGGGATATACTTTCTTATCTGGATTAAGAGCCGCGATGAGACAAGATCCAGATATTATGATGGTAGGAGAAATTCGTGATGAAGACACTGCAAAGGTCGCAGTGAATGCTGCTCTCACAGGACACTTGGTATTTTCTACTCTGCACACCAATAACGCTGTAGGCACTATCCCTAGACTTTTAGAGCTTGGTGCTAATCCTGGAACACTAGCCTCAGCACTTTCGCTTTCTCTCGCCCAAAGATTAGTCCGGAAGCTCTGTCCATATTGTAAAGAAGAAATAAAAGCTACAGAAAAACAAGTTAAACAAATAACAAATATATTAGGACTAATGATAGCTAATCATAAAGATGAAAGCTTGCGAGAATTTAAACCTTCCAATGAATACAAAATATATAAAGCAAATGAAATAGGCTGTGACAAATGCCATGCTGGATATAAAGGGAGAATGGGAGTATTTGAGGCTATACTTATGGATAGAGAAATAGCAGATCTTCTCGTAAATGAACAAAATATAAATGAAGGGAAAATAAAAGACATCTCAGTTAAACAAAAAATACCTACTATGCGCGAAGATGGTATAATAAAAGTACTTAGAGGAGAGACTAGCTATGAAGAATTGGCTAGTGTAGTAGATCTATATGAAGAGTAATAAAAAAACCCATAGATCTCTAAACAACCTCTTGGTGAAGAAGACTTTTGCATAAGGATAGGGGCAGTGTAAAAATAATTTTTAACCAATCCGTCCTCTGCGACATAAAGTGTGAGACTAAAAGTCTCGATTGTTTAGAGATCTATGGGATTTTTAATGAATTATATCAGAAAGGAATATAGCATATACTTGACATACTTGTCAAGTAGTTTTTATTAGCTGATAAACCTGAAATAAAATATGCTAAAATACTATTAATTATGGAAAATAAAAATAAAGAGGTAGATAAAATAAAAGAAGAGACAGGATATCTAGATCAAGCTCTTAGACCTAGCCTGTGGAAAGACTATATAGGGCAAAAAACTATAAAAGATAATCTAGAAATATTACTGCAGGCCGCTAAAGAGAGAAAATCTTCTCCGGAGCATATACTTTTTTATGGACCACCAGGCCTAGGCAAGACCACTCTCGCTAATCTTGTAGCAAAAGAATTGAATACAAATATGCGTGTAACTTCAGGCCCCGCGATAATGAAAGTTGGTGACCTAGCAGCAATACTTACTAATTTATCAGATGGAGATATATTATTTATAGATGAGATACACAGACTTAATAAATTAATTGAGGAAGTACTTTATCCTGCGATGGAGTCTGGCAAACTAGATATAATTATTGGTAAAGGCCCTTCTGCAAGAACAATACAGCTAGACCTTCCTAATTTTACTTTAATAGGAGCCACCACCAGAATGTCTCTTCTTTCATCCCCACTTCGCTCTAGATTTTCTGGTGGTATACATAGACTTCAATATTATAACGAAAATGAAATCTCCGAAATAATAAAAAATTCTGCCAAAATTTTAAATATTCAAATTACTGATGAAGCAGCACAAGAAATCGCAAAAAGATCTAGATTCACCCCAAGAATTGCGAATTATTTCTTAAAGAGATGTCGCGACTATGCTCAGATAAATAGAGCTATTATAGATATTGATGTTGTCCACAATACTCTAAGTATGCTAGAGATAGATAATATGGGGCTCGGTATAGCAGAGAAGATGCTTCTTAATACTCTTATCAACACATTTCCAGATAAGCCTGTCGGACTAAATACTCTAGCCGCATCTATAGGTGAAGAAGAAAACACTATCGAGGATGTTATAGAGCCATACTTATTACAGATTGGATTTATAGATAGGACTACTAGAGGTAGAGTTGCTACACAAAAAGCTAAAGAGCATCTTAAAAAATAATTATGAAAATAATTCTTGGAATTGATCCTGGCTATGACAGATTAGGGGTGTGTGTATTAGAAAAAGTCTCTAATTCAGAATGTAGACTACTATACTCAGAATGTCTAGAGTCTGATAGAAAAAAAGAAATAAATGAAAGGATTTTTATTTTTGGAAAAGAGTTAGAAAAAATAATTAAAAAATATAAACCAGTAGAACTGGCTATAGAAAAACTTTTTTTTACAAATAATCAAAAGACGGTAATGGGAGTAAGTGAAACTAGGGGTGCGATAATATATCTTTCTCAAAAATTGAATTTAAAAGTTAATGAATATACTCCCCTACAAATAAAAATAGCTCTTACTGGATATGGTAAGGCCGACAAAGACCAAGTCTACTTTATGTTAAATAACATATTAAAATTAGATACTAAAAAAGATAAAAAGCTAGATGATGAATATGATGCTATAGCTGTCGCCTACACACATAGCATTAGTTCTAGATAATAAAATCAACATCTTTTTAGCATTTTTTATTTATCAACAGTTTTTTAAAAAAAGACTTGAAAAAAATAGGAAATTATTTATAATACTCAAAATAAATAAAAAATAAATATGGCGAAAAAAAATATTTCAAAAAATGATTCTTTTGACAAGAGAGATGATGATGAGATGGAGGATGACTTTGAAGAAGAATCTTCTAGTGGTAAAGATTTTAATCCTGACGTCCTAGATGAGGCTTTAGGAGATGAAATGGATGAGGACCAAGATGATGACCTGGACCATGAGAGCTTGGATAAAGAAAAGGAAGAAGAAGA
>CAZNZR010000005.1:0-46213 GCA_964577655.1 uncultured Candidatus Saccharibacteria bacterium
ACCAAGATGATGACCTGGACCATGAGAGCTTGGATAAAGAAAAGGAAGAAGAAGAGGAGAGTGAGGACTTTATAAATGGAGAAGAAGAGAATCCTTTTTGGAAATTATAAATATTATATAATTATTTTTATAAATTTCTTTTTTCCTATTTTAAAGATGCCGGGATATGCTTTCAATTTAAAGTCTAGAAGTATATTTTCTTTTATATTTTCTCCATCTTTTACTATCTCTTTTATAGAGCCACCATCGATCAACCTTTTCCATTCAGACTTCGAGGGAAGAACTTCTTTTAAGACAAGTATATCGCTGAGGTCTTTCTCTTCGTCTTCTTCGTTTATACTTATCTCTAATATAGAGTCTGGTATTCCACCTTTTTGAAAAGTCTCTATGAAGTTTTTTTCAGCCCTAACTGAGGCTTGCTCTCCATGATATATCTCAACTATTGTCTTTGCTAATTTTAGTTTAAGATCTCTAGGATTATTTTCTGTATTCTGAAGAAAAACTTCAGCTAAATCTATGTCTTCCAAGCTAATATCTGTACATAAACGCATATATTTAGTTATTAATCCATCTCTCATGGCCATGACTTTACCAAACATATCATTTGGCTCATCTACTATATTTATCACATTTCCTTGAGAAGTGCTCATCTTTTCCCCATTAGTCCCTTCTAACATCTCACAGGTTAAGAGGTTTTGCTTTTTCATACCATAAAAGTCTTGTAGTACTCTTCCGGCTTTAAGATTAAAAAGTTGGTCAAATCCACCAATCTCTAAATCTGCCTTAACTACAACTGAGTCGTATCCTTGCATAATTGGATACAAAAATTCTCTAAGAGAAATCTCTCTCCCATCTTCAAATCTATCTTTAAAATTCCTTCTTGCTAGCATTTGTTGGACAGTAAAGCACTCTGATAACTTTATCACATCACCAAAAGATAATTTAGAAAGCCAATCATTGTTATAAAGAAATTCTGTCTTAGATAGGTCTAGTATCTTACCAATTTGATTTTTATAATCTTTGAGATTTTCATCTATTTCAGTCCTTGTTAACATTGGTCTCTTATCACTCTTGTCCGAAGCGTCTCCTATTTGCGCGGTGAAATCTCCAATAATAAGGACTATCTGGTGACCTAATTTTTGTAATTCTCTTAACTTCCTGAGGGGAACAGCTCTACCAAGGTGAATCTTGGGGCCAGTAGGATCTATACCAAATTTTATACGAAGCATTGTCCCGCTAGACAAATCGTTAATTAGTTCTCTCTTGTCTATAATATCTTCTACTCCTCGCGAGAGGATATTATTTATCTTATCTTCGTCCACAACTATCTTAGAATTTTTAATGGCCATAAATAAATTAGTATTGATTTTTATGATTATATCACAATCCAGTAAAATCTAAAATAAACACGAAAATAGTTTTGTGTTAAAATATGAAAATGCAAAAGCAACATCTATCACACAATAACCCACATAGTCATCAATATCACCACAGTAAATCTTTTAGATTAAAAAGGCGACGAAAGGCTGTGTTGAAGATAGTTAAAAATATTTTTTTTATAATACTTTCATTTTTTATTTTAATACTAACTGCGCTCATTGTTTATCTAGCCACAATTAAAATACCAGATTTTTCTAATTTCGCAAACCGTAAATTAGAAAACTCCACCAAGATCTATGATAGGACAGGTAAAATACTACTATACGATGTGCATGGTGATGTAAAAAGAACACAAGTTGTTAGTAATGAAGTATCTACCTATATAAAAGATGCTGCTGTAGCTATAGAAGATAAATATTTTTATACACATAAAGGCATAAGACCAACTTCTATAATCAGAGCTTTGATCGCTAACGTCAAAGCGGGAGAGATAGTTCAGGGTGGATCCACTATAGACCAACAAGTTATTAAAAACGCACTACTTTCACAAAAGAAAAATCTTTTTAGAAAAGTTAAAGAGTGGGCTATGGCAATAAAATTAGATTCCCAAGTCTCAAAAGATGAAATACTTACAATTTACCTAAATGATGCCTCATATGGAGGGAATATTTACGGTATAGAGACTGCGTCACAATACTTTTTCAATAAACACGCGAAAGATTTAACACTCGCTGAATCTGCTTATCTAGCTGCAATACCTAATGCCCCCTCCTATTATTCTCCCTACGGTAGACATGTTGATGAGCTTGAATTAAGAAAAAATCTAGTTTTAAAAAAGATGTTTGAGCAAAAAATGATAAATGAGAAACAATATAATGTAGCTATTTCAGAAAAGGTGATCTGGCAAAGAAATAATGTCTCCGGAAAAGCTATGCACTTTGTTTTTTTTGTTAGAGATTATCTAGAAGAAAAATATGGTAAAGATGTGGTAGATAAAGGAGGCTTAAATGTTATAACCACTCTTGATTATGAATTACAGTCTAAAGGAGAAGATATAGTTAAAAACTACGCCCTAGAGAATGCAAAAAAATATCACGCCACCAACGCTGGACTTGTCGCTATAAACCCCAAGAATGGGCAAATATTGACTATGGTAGGGTCTAGAGATTATTTCGACACAGAGATACAGGGGAACTTTAATGTGACCACATCCTTGAGACAGCCAGGATCCGCATTTAAGCCTATAGTCTATGCCACAGCATTTATAAAAGGATATAATCCAAATACTATATTATTTGATGTACCAACAGAATTCAACACATACTGTTCTTATGATAGTGAGCCTTTACCGGGCTATCCTGATACTAAATGTTATTCACCAGAAAATTATGATGGTAAATTTAGAGGTCCTGTTAGTATAAGAAATGCTTTGGCGCAATCCTTAAATATTCCAGCAGTAAAAGCGCTTTATCTTGCTGGAGTAAAGGATTCGATTGGTCTGGCTCAAAAGATGGGTATAACCAGCCTCAATAGGAATGGAGATTATGGACTATCTCTGGTTCTGGGGTCTGGTGAGGTGTCTTTACTTGAAATGACAAACGCTTATGGAGTTTTCGCCAATAACGGGATATATAATCCTACAAATTTTATACTTTCAATAACAGATTTGGATAATAATTTATTAGAAAGCTATAAAGAAAATAGTATCACTTCTATGGATGAGGATATAGCTAACCAAATAAATGATATTTTATCTGACAATATTGCCAGAACTCCACTATATGGTCCAAATTCTGGACTATATTTTGGAGAAAGACCTGTGGCAGCAAAAACTGGAACCACAAATAGTTATAGAGATACTTGGACTATTGGATATACCCCCTCTTTAGTGGTCGGCGTATGGGCTGGTAACAATGATAATACACCGATCAATAAACAATTATCGGGAATGATAGCTGTTCCTATGTGGCACGAATTCACAGAATTCGCATTACAAAATAAACCTATAGAATACTTTAACAAACCACTATACATAAATTCAAATCCATTAAATATACTTCCACCAGTCAATGGTATATACTGTTACTCTGATAATGGTATTAATTATAGTTATTCCATTTTAGAAGATGGTGACCCACAATACTCTTTATGGAAGATCCCTTCTGATATTTGGATTCAGAGCTCTTCTTGCCCTTTGTCTAATAATTATTAGATATTAATCTTATAGTTAAATTCTTTATAGATTTTATTCATAATTTCACCTTCTTTATTTTTTAATATAAATCTATAAGAAGATTTTAAATTAATAAACTTAACCTCTTTTGTTTTTGTGTTTACTGATATATTAATAGTAGAAATTGGTATATATTCTTTTAAAGAAGAAGTGATATTCTCTTTTAAAGATTTTTCTTCTATAATTTTATTTTTATATTTAAGAAATAAATTTTGTAAATTGTTTATCATTTAAATTATATTAAAATAAATTATTTGTTGAGAGGCATTAGAAGATATATAAAACTCTCATCTTTAGAATCTTTAAGAAATACAGGTCTATTATTTACAGTGAAAAGAAGTTCTACGTCATCACTGTTTATATGATTAAGCCCCTCTAAGAAATAGTTACTATTATAACTAGCACTTATACTATCTCCATTTATTGACTTGATATTTATTTCTCTTTCTAGGGCTCCTACCTTATCATTTTTAGATCTTGTTTTTATCACACCCTCTTCTTTATTAACTTCTAGATCTATATATGAATAATTATTAACAAATACTGTTGATAAATTAAGAGTATTTTTTAATTCTATTTTGTCTATTTTTACTTTAGTATTCCATTCTTTTGGAAAAAGCTGTCTATAGTCCGGGAAATTTCCATTTATGGATCTTATGGCTAGAGTTGTATTATCTTTTTGGATTGTTAATATATTGTCATTACTATACATTTCTACTTCTCCTTCCTCATCCTCATCTAACATACCTTCTAGTATAGATATTTTTTCGTTAATATTTTTTTGTGATATTAATATATTAATATCTTCCTCTTTATTGTTAAACACTATTCTTTTTTCAGCTAATCTAAAAGAGTCTGTGGCTACTGAATATAATTCACCGTTTTTTGAATATATATAAATAGAGGAAATCTCTGGTTTTATTTCTGATGTTGAAGCACAAAAAGCTACTGATCTTATTAGATTTATATATGTTTTTAATTTTATGTTTGTTAAAAAACTACCACTACTTGGAATATTGGGAAAGTCTTCTAATTTTACTGTCTTGAGTTGTATTTTATTTTTTAGATATGAAATAGTAAATACTTCATCTACTAACTCACAAATAACATTAGTATCTAAATTAGAAAAATGATTAGAAATTTTAGTTAAAACATCTCCATTAATAAGACACTCGCCGTTAACTATGCCTTTCATAGGGGTATACTTTTCGCAAGTTATCTCTAAATTTGTAGCTCTTAATATTAGATTATTTTCTTCCGCTTTTATATATATATTACCTAGATAATTATTTAAATTATTTTTATTTCTCGCTTTTCCTACCTGATTAATAGCTTTTAATAATTTAATAGAGTTGATCTCAAATTTCATAATTTTGTTTATATACCTATTATATAAAATCAACCAACTTTCTCCAAATAAAAGTTTTATCTTAATAGGCTGGTTAAGGAGAAATACTTATTTAAAATATATTTATTAATATTAAGCTGTGTGGATAATGTTTAAATCTTAAAAACCACTATAAAATAAGGGTTTATTTAGTGAATGTGTAAAATAAAAGTTTTATTTCTAAAAACAAAAAGGTGATTCTGATTTACAGAAAATTAAATAATAGGTGTAATTATAGAATAAGAAGGTAGTTTATACACAAAAGTAAATAAATTATAAACAGAATGGTTATGTAGTTATCAACATCTTATAAACAATTATTTTAAAATATTATGTATTTCTTCTATTTCTTTATTTAAATATGGATCATCTTTTCGTTCCTTCTTTATTTTTTCATAAGAATGAATAACTGTTGTATGGTCTTTTCCTCCTAATTTTTCACCTATTGTAGGATATGACACATCAAAATATTCTCTCAATATATACATAATTACTTGTCTAGGCTTTACAATATCTTTTCTTCTCGTCTTATTATAAATAAAAGCTGGTTGAATATTGTAATATTCAGCGACAGTTTTCACCACCTCTGAAATAGAAACAGTTTTTTTAGTCCTAACATTATTTTTAATTAAATTTTTAATACTAATTAAGGTAACTTTTTGATCAAAAAGTTCTATTTGGGCCTGTATATGATTAATAATACCCTCTAATTCTCTTATATTTCCATTTACACTTTCTGCGACATATTCTATAACCCCATCCTCTATTTTTTCATGATTTTTAATTTTGGATTTTAGAATATTAACTCTAGACTCATAATCAGGTATACCAACATCAACTATCATACCCTGACTAAACCTAGATTTAAGTCTATCTTCTAATCCAACTATAAAATTAGGGTGTTTATCAGAAGAAAATACTATTTGTTTATTATCATTATGAAGACTATTGAATAGATGAAATAACTCATCTTGAGTTTTTTCTTTACCGTTTATAAATTGGATATCATCCATTATAAAAATATCATATTTTTTATACTTCTCTTTAAAATTATTCAATTTTTGGCTATTAATAGCAGAGACAAATTCCAAATAATACTTCTCTAGAGAAGTGTAAAAAACTTTTTTTTCTGGATGTGTATTCTTAATGGTGTTGCCTATCGCTTGTATAAGATGAGTTTTACCTAAACCTGTATTACCATATATAAATAATGGGTTATAAACAATACCAGGACTTTTTATAATTGCTTGAGAAGCCGCAAAAGCTAACTCATTAAAGCTTCCAACTACAAAATTAGTAAAAGTGTATTTCTGATTAAGTCCATCATCTTTATTAATGTATAGATCTTGTAAAGGTAAAGAGCTGGTTGGCTCTATAATTTTATTTTTAGCTTGAATAGCTTTCTTCTGTAAAGTTTCTAATTTAACAGTATGAAATTCTACCCCTCTCACCTCATTATGAATTTCTCTTAATATTCTTAATATAAATTTATGATGTTTTTGTAGTAACCATTCTTTTACAAAATCATTTGGCACCCCAACAATAACAACCCCTTCTTTATAATTAATAATCTGCGTATTTCTGAACCAGGTATTAAAATTAACACGGGATAATTCTAATTCAATTCTTGATAATGCCATATCCCATATTTGTTTATAATCCATATATTTTAAAAGTTAAGACAAAATTAGAAAAATAACAAAATATTTTTACATTGCCTCATATTATACAGGAGAAAACATAAATATACAAATAATTTTATAACCATTTATTTAGCGCTTGTTTTTTTCTTTAAAATATTATATATTATAGACAACTTAATAATAAACTAATTTAAATTTATGGCATCAGGAGGAGTAACTTATAAACCAAAAAACAAAAAAAGATATACTAAGCACGGATTTTTAACTAGAATGAGATCTGCTGGCGGTAAGAATATAATAAAATCCAGAAGACAATCTGGAAGAAAAAAACTCTCTGTATCCGATGAGAAAAAATTTTTAGTTAAAAGAATGCAAACCGTCAAATCTAGTAAAAAATAATTTATTCATTTAACTTTAAAATGTTTAAAAAAGTTAACAAACTATCCAGTTTAGAAATAAAAAACTTTTTTCTTAATAAAGAAACATCTTTTGATTTTAATATCAAAAGATCCACCCTTTTTGATATTAAGGTTTTAAGTGGAAAGGGTGTTGAAAGTCTAAAAGCTGGAGTTGTAGTGTCTAGTAAAATAACCAAAAGCGCAATCAGGCGTAATAAAATTAAAAGGCAAATATATAGTGTATTAAGCTCTTTCATTAAAGAAAAAAAGATTAAGGCAATGATCTTAATTTTTCCAAAAAGAGAAGTTTTAAATATTAAATTTCTTGATTTAAAGAAAGAGTTGTATAATGTCTTACATATTCTATAATCATCTAATTAAAATACTATGTTCCACACAATCTTTTTAGAGCCAGTTTATAATATTGTGGTTTTCTTCTTAAACATAATACCATCTCATGATATTGGTATAGCTATAATATTCACAACATTACTAATAAAGTTAATCCTTTTAAAGATTAATATTTCGTCTCAAAGGAGCTCATATCTTATGAAATCAGTAGAGATAGATATGAATAAAATAAAAGAAAAATATAAAGGAGATAATAAGAAGATAGCGGAAGCCACAATGGCACTTTATAAAGAAAAAAAGATAAAGCCATTCGCAAGCATCTTAGGTCTTATAATACAAATACCTGTATTTTTTGCATTATATTTTGTATTTAGAGATGGTGTGAAGTTAGACAATAATCTTATTTATTCGTTTATTAAGTTCCCAAGCCATGTCCAAGATTTAGCTTTTGGATTTATGAATATAAGCCAAAAATATTGGATATTAGGAGTTTTAACTGGTATATCTATGTTTATATTAGCTAAGAGACAGTCCTCACTTACAGGTATTAGTAAAGATAATAAATCAACAGATTTTAAGACTGTATTTGCTAAAAATATGCAGTTTCAAATGACCTATTTCTTGCCAATTTTCGCCGGATTTTCTACTGCCATGTTCCCTGCTGTAATAGGTATTTACTGGACTGTAAATAATATATTAAGTATTTTTCAAGATATCTATATTAAAAAACAATTAAGAAAAGAGGGATTAATAAAATAGTATTAGCCACCATATTCTCCAGCGTCTGGGGTTAATATATTATAAATATTCAAACTCCATAAAGATCCGTCATTTTTATTAATAAATAGTAGATGAGTTAACAGGCTATTTATCTTTAAATCCTTAGAGTCTATAGTGTCATAGACTTCACCATCAATCTTAAAATCAAATAATTTTTCCCCATAAGAATAATTTTCATTTACAACATATAGATCATCATTCCAACTCGTGAATCCTTGATACCAAGCGTCAGGTAGGCCAGTATCGTAATTTTTTATTTCTTTTGGCACGCTACAAATTTGCAAACTAGCTAAAACAGCACACTTGTCAGAAAGTGTATTAAAATTCAAACTAGAAAGATTATTGTCAGAAAAATTTGCCCCCAAAAAATCTTGATTTATGAATGTTTTTAGTCCAGATCCAGTAAACATTGAAATCATAGCAATATTTTCATCTAAATTAAATCCAATTCCTGTGTGCCCAGGATAAATATTTACGAGAGTATTATTGCTGGTATCTAGCTTATAAAGTACACTCTCTTCAAATGCTGTGCTAGCCTGATAAGCATATATGTCTCCCTTATTAGTTATTAAAGTTTTCCAATTATTAAGCTCGGAAGAATAAATTTTTTTACCATAAGTGTCGTTCTCGTTATCAATAAAATACCAATCAGTATAATAGTCAGATTTACTATTGGTAGTTTTAGTTTTTTTGACTAGATATATTGATCGCTTTGCATCTGGCGATATAGATATATTAATTATATTATCAGGCAGATTGGTAATATCTATTAATTTACTAGGCGTCCCAAAGTAGTCTGGTATTTTCGCGGTAATTGTTTTTACTGTTCCATCACTCTGTAGATATTGCATTATAATCCTTGAAGTTATATTTTGGGTATCGTTCATAAAATATGCTTTAGCTATATTTTTATATACAGAACTAGTGATTTGTATTGGAGTACTAGTAGGAGCAAATAAATCTTTTTCAAATATGCGTCCATTTTCATTATCAACAAAAAGAACTTTTGATAATAATTCTGAACGGGTCTGTATTTTCCCTTCCTCATCTTCATAATTAAAATTGTTTTTATAATAACTAAATCCATATCCCGCTACAGGGTCACTCCAGATCTTTATTAGTCCTTCTATATAATAATTACTTTGCTCTATATTTTCTTCTGGCATAATATTATCATTATTACTATCAAATATATCTTCTACACTAGAAAAAAGATTATTAAAAAAAGAGCTTTCTTGTTTTAATTCTGCGACACTAGAGTCAGAAATATTTTCTTTTTTATTTAAAAATAAGAAATATCCAATCACAATAAAAACTATTAATGCTATAGAAGTTATTATTATTTCTTTTTTATTTTTTTGAAAAAATGTTTGATTTGGTTGCATAAGTTTAATTAATTAAAATATAGTCTTTTGCATTGGTTTTTACTAGGTTAGCATCAACACCTTGAACGTCTCTAGTAGCTTTTGTACAACTCCCCGGATTATTAAGATAAGCTTTTCCATTTTCTATTTTCCATAACACCTCAAAATGCCCTACTCCTGTAAAATAGGCGTTACCATCTTTATTACCAAGCCTGGCTATTACTAAAAAGTTTGTGTTATTTGTATTTTTACTTAAAAAAGAAACAACCCTATTCCAATCAGTTGTTACTTCCGCATTTAGTCCATATTGCTTTAGTGTTTTAGCTATTCCATATGAGCTACTTCCACTCCCCATTATCCTTCCTCCGTTTTTTATCACCTCATTTCCAATGTCAACAGGAGTTAAATTTTTACCTTTTAAAGTATTAACTACCATAGCCGCTGAAGTGGGTCCACAACCAGAGCTACAGTAATTATTTCCTTTTAATGGATAGTTTGAATTGGTGGCATATAAAACATTAGCATAATCACATTGTCTTATATATACAACAGGTGTTAAGGGGGCAATGTTTGCACATTTTGTGCTACTTACTAAAGATTGTCCGGAGGTGTTAGTGTTATTAAGTGCTCCGCCGCAGCCAGGAGACATAAGAGCAGCATTTCTATAACACCTTCCTCCAACATCATTACAATATTGAGAATTTATAATCGCCGCCGCCGCCGCCGCCCAGTTCTTAGATTTGATAGCTTCTTTAAGTGTTTTAAATTTACTAAAACTTCCTAGTCCAACATTATATAACATATCAACTATCACATTTTGCACATTTATTGGCAAAGAATTAAAATCCACACCATCTTTATTAAAATAAGTAATAGCTTCTTCTTTTTTGTTTTGTATATCTTCATCTAAAAGTTTATATATAGTTGCATCATCTAAAGTTAAACTTTTATCTTCTTTTGTAGCGTTCACAAGTTGAGTTGCTTTTACTTCTGATACTCCAGCTTTTATTAGACTTTCTTTTGCCCCATTTCTCTTTAAATTAAAGCCAACACCAATAGAAGGTAGTGGGGGTGTTGCTGTATCTAAAAATACATAATTAGTTTTTCCTTCATTAAAAATTATCATCTCTCTCAAGCTTTTTTCTCCATAGGGGTCAGTTGGACAAGAACCATTTGTATTATTATAAGGACTCTTGCTTAGATCTGCTTTATAAGAAGTATCCATTGTCCAATTTACAAGATCTGGATTTATAAATGCTAGTATCGCATACACTATAATAAAAACTAATAAAGCTTTTCCAGCATTACTTATCATACTCTTCCCCTTCATCTGATTATAGATATTATCAAAAGTCCCCTTTATGACCGCCCCTTGTAATACTCTAAATATTACTAATACCACGATAGCTACAGCCATTAAGGTTAGTAAATAATTGAAGACGATAGATATACTTCCTGTTGTAGTGTTACTAAACTTAGTAGAAGCGCTACTTCCGTCGAAAGAAGAGACATTTGTATAATAGTCTTCTGAAGCTTGAGTGGGATCAGCATTAGAAGGCGTTACACTAGTATTATTTGTTTGAGTTGGGGCAGGACATTTCTTACTAGAAGTTGCTCCACCAGACATTGTTCCCCAAGTAGTTAGACTCAAAGCTTTCCAGGTATCAGCATGAACTTCTCCAGTAGTATTTAACCCATTTATTTTCTGAAAATTTATTACAGCCCCAGTATCAGCGCTATCATAAGTAGTTCCAAAATCAGAGCCAGATACACAATCAAATAATTTTAAGCGTTCATACAATTTTTGTATAGCAGGATCTTTGCTTGGTGCCACAATATCAGGATATTTTGTCTTATCTTGGAATTCATCTCCCACTTGTCCAAGGGAGGTGGTAACTAACATTATAAACAGTATAGGTAAAGATAAAAGTATATTTTTTAATTTCATACTCTATATTTTACCATATAGAACGGGTTGTTTTTAATATTTAAATTGTACTAGTGTTTCAACTTCTTGCAATAGTTTGTCATTATTTGTAATTTTTATTCCAATACTTTGTTCTCGTTTATTATTTATGGTGTATACAAATTCATTATTTTCGTCTCCGCTGTTTGGTATTTTATTTACCGACCACACATAATCTATGTTTGTATCTAAAGTATTTTTTGCGGATATATTAAAAGGCTCAGCTCGCATATTTATCGTTTCCCCTATTTCTACCCTGTATGATTCATATTTTTTATTTAAAGCATTAGCATACATAAGTATAGGATTTTCATTATTTCTATATACCACAGGTATTAATTGTCGCGGAACTATAGTGATAGATTTTTCGCCTATAAGCGTATCTTTTGTGTTATTTGTATATATTTGCAATTTAAGTATGTTTTTATTTTTAAGCGAATCAAGAGTGAAATATATTACACCTCCTCCAGTCTTAGAATAATTATATATATAGTAATCATTATATGTCCAAGCATAAAAGAGCTTTTTTGAGTCTAGATTCCCAGCAGGAGTTTTAATTTCTACTAGGGCTATAGCCTTTATTAAGGCTTCTTCACCTGGCAAGCGTCTCCCTTCATATAAGGGTCTGCTGTAGGCATCTAAAGCCTCCCACGCAATATCTATTTTTGATGATAAAGAACTAACTTGAGAATAAGTGTGTATAAAAAATACAGAGAACAAAATGATAAAGCCAGACAATAATGCTTTAACAAAAAATAATTTTCTATTTCTACTATTCATTTAATTATTATATCAAATTAATTATTGATTTTTGTTTTCTTCTCTTTTCTTTTTTGCTTCTAGTAATTGTGCTGGATTAGTGGTAACGATCTGATCTTCTACATAAGAAGATATGACTTTTATTGCTACATGCTTTTGTCCTGCGAAAAATATTCCCTCTCCCACACCAGATTCTAATAAAAGATATTTTTCTTCGTCTGTTAGATTAAAGGTTTTTTGTACTAGATCTATACTAGAAGGAGACTGTTTTAATAATAATTGCATACTAGAGTTAGTGATTATAGGAAGTCCATAAGCTGAGCGTAGGAAGTCCCCGACATCTTGAGAAATTGTAGCTAAGCCTAGATAATATTTTCTCCCTCTTTTTGCAAGGCCAAACAAGAATGAGGCAGTATCTTCATTTTTCATCATTATCCAAGCCTCATCTATAATTAATAATCTCTTTTTTAATTCTCTTCTAACTTCATTCCAGATGAAGTGAGTGATAATGTACATTGCTACAGGCTTTAACTCATCCTCCATATCTCTTATAGAAAAGCAAATTAATTTCTTATTTATATTCACATTAGAGGGCTTACCTATAAAGCCAGACCAGACACCATCTGTGTATTTAGAAAGTCTTTGTAGAATATTTTGTGAGCCCTCTATACCAGACAACACATCAGCAAAATCTCTAAGTAAAGGGAATTCTAGTCCTTCTAAGTTTTCAGTCTCAGGAGTAATATCCTTTATGGCATATGTCTCTGTGAGAGCTCTGTCCACTATAGCATCCTCCTCTGGGGTTAGTCCTCCAAGCATGGTTCTCACTAGTCCGACAAGGCTTATAATATTACTCCTAAGAACATCAGCGACAGACTCATTCTCTCCAGGCTTTGTGAGGTCAAAGGGATTTATGTGATGATTAGAATTAAGAGAAATATCAAAATATCTACCACCTACAGATTCTGCCAAGTATTCATATTCTTTTTCTGGATCAATGATGATTACATTAGTATCAAACATTAAAGTCCTAAGTATTTCTAATTTGGTATAGTAAGATTTACCAGATCCAGAAGTAGCAAAGACCATACTATTATAATTTTCTAGTGAAAATCTATCAAACAGTATGAGAGATCCATTGTGTCTATTAAGGCCATACAAGATACCTCTATCAGTAGAGAGATCAAATGATAAAAATGGGAAAAAAGAAGATAGAGGTGAAGTATTTAATTGGTTGGTTATTTTAAGAAAATCATTACCAAAAGGCATAACCGTTTTTAATGCTTCGGCTTGTTGAAATAGTGCTGGCTTGAGATATATTAATCTACTCTCTAAAATATTTTTGATTTCAGTTTCTGTTTTTCTTATCTCATCCTCAGTATCTCCATATATTGTTATATATAATCCAACCTCAAACATTTTTTCACTAGCTTGCTGGAGTGAGTCTCTTAAATCTTCCAAATCCTGAAGGGCTGTCTCAAGCATAGGGTCTCTCACCTCTCCTTTTTCTTGCTTGGTATATATTTGGCTTTCTACTTCAGCAACCTTTTTTTGAAATTTTTTCATCATTTCAGTTGTTGCTAAAGGTGTGATATGTATCGCTACATTAAATACTTTATCTAGATTTATTAGTGGAGCCAACCAAGAGTCATCAAGATATCTAGGGTATGATGTCACAAAGAAACTTTTAGCGATTTTACCTGACAATTCAAGAGATTGGGCATCGATCTTAAGACCAGCAGGAGAAATTATATTTTTTAATTCTTCACTCGCTTTTGCATAAACACTTTCAGGTGTCTGGACAGTAGCTTCATTATTCTTTTTAGAAAAAATATCTAATATACTCATATTTTTTATTTTGTATTCTGGGTTGGCGAATTTAATTCGCTCGGATTAAATAATTTATAGTATAATCCTACAACCTCTTCTGTGCCTACAGTCCTCACAGATAATCCTAAAGAAGATAATCCACTAGATACTATCGACACTCTTTGCATTAATTGTGCCTCATTCTTCATAAAATCCGTATCTGACATTTTACCTACAGATCCAGTAAGACTAGGAATATCATAAGGAACTACGATATAAAAATTTTTTGTCATAATATTTTGTTCTTCTGTGAATTTTTGTATGAATTCGATATACTCTTTTATTTGGATCTTTAAAAGATCTTCCTCTACTAATCTCTCTCGTTCTTTTAGTATTTCTAGATAATTTCTAATGTCTAATTTTTTAGATTGGATAAAAATCTCAACATTAAAGTCTAGAGAATTTAAAAAAGTTTGAAATCCTGTTATTATTCCCATTTGTTCATCTTCACTTTTTAAAGACAAGTTAAGGGAAGACGATGAAAGAAGGGCTCGCATATTACCATCGTTCAATAGGACAATACCATTACGGATTTCATTTATAGGTACAAAACTCTGAGTAGAATTTCTTATCATGAGTTTATTATAACATTTTATTTTCTAATCCTGTTTTATATTTGGTTTCTACCACTCTTTTTAAAAAGTTCGTCTCTTAGATTAATATTTTCTCTTTCTTTCGCTTCTAAAATATCCAGCTTACTAGAAAGCTCTCTAAGCTTATCTTCAGTTATGACTTTAGATTCTATTTTCTTTGCATTCGCTTTCACCATTTCCCTTTCCCTTATAGCTTGAATCTTTGCCAGTTCTTCTTCTTTATTAGCTTTTTGCCAAATGAAAGTTTTCTCACCAATTACGAATTTATAAGCAGACTCTAGTACGTCCGCAAATGGCCTAGAATTTATTTTTACAAAAGCTAATGCTAAAAATGTTCCTGAAAAGAGCAAGATAAACAAAATAGAGATTAATTTATATGGTATCAATTTCCAAAATATGTACGCAAAAGCGATAGCCCCTAAGAGATAGCCAAACTGTTTGAAAGTAAAAGGACCAAAGACTTTGTCTTCAATATCAATAAATTGAGGAATTCTAAATTGCATAATAATTATATTTTATCATGAAAGTTTGTTGTATAGCATTTTCTCTTAGAAGTCTTCCCTATAAGGATCTAGCGAACTGATCTTAGGATTATAGATCTCGTCTCCTTCAGCAGAAATGTCATTTATTTCTTTTAATTTAGTTTCGGCTTCCCCTCTTTCTTTTCTTAATTTATCCAAATCAGTATTCTCATCTTCGTGAGACTCTAATTTATTTTTTAGCATTTCTGCGAATTCTTTACTAACATCAGGATTAATAGTTTTTTCTTCTGATTCATTTAAACTAATTTCTTGAATATTTCTAGAGCTTTCCCTCTTAGAACGAATTTCTTCTTCTAATGCTTGCTTTTGATTAAGTTTTTCTATTCTCTCCTCCTCCTCTTTTCTTATTTGTTGCATTCTCTCTTTTATTTTATCTATATCAGATACATTTTGTAGATTTATTTTAGCTAGAAGTGAATCTCTATTCACTTCAGTGTTATCAGTAGAGCTTTCTCGTGCTTCGAGCTTAGTGTTATCTCCTACTTTTATCTCTCGTTGTTGATATTGAAATACTGGACCGCCTTTGCCGTTAAAATTACCAGTTCTTTCTAGCAATATTTTTCTTAGTTCTTCTTTCTCCCTCTCTTCGCTACTTTCTTTTAGAGTGAGATGCCTTATCTCTTTCTTTTCTTCGACTTTACTCTCAAGTATTTGCTTTCTTATGTCTTTTAAGATATAAGCATCTATATTCTTAAGTATAAGTCCTGCAGTAAAGGTTTCAAGTATGACCCCGCTAGCCTTAAAGCTTTCAATCATGGTCTCCTTTGCTTCATTTATAGGCAGTACTCCTATGAGTATAGACACTGCGATATTTTCTATAATAGTATTTGATTTATCATCCTCTAGCTTTTCTATTTTACATATAAGCTTAACATTATCTTCAAATTTATCACTCAAGATGTAATCTCTTACAGTAGGTGAAGCCTTATTAAAGGCAATATCAAATGGATTTTCAGTTAAAGCACCAGTATCTTCTTTCTTCATGTTATCAGTAAAGCCATATTTCTCTTGTAGATTTTCTTCGCTATCTATATTATTTTGTATTTGTTTATTATCGTCTTGCATAGAGATATATTCTATTCTCTATATTATAGCAAAAGTCTAAGAAAATATGTATTATTATGCACGGATATTATCTTCATCAATATTATTTGCCTTCTTATCGTCTATATCTATAATCTTTGCGCCATTATTTGGATAATTTATTTGTATAGATTGCGAATCTACAGTAGAAGAAGAGGAAGTCGAAGAAGTATTTGAATTTACAAGATTTGTTTTCTTATCCTTCTCTTTTGCTTCTCGCAATACATTATCTTGATATTTATTTTCTTCTTCCCTTTCTATATTTCTCTGAGTAGTTTTTAGATCTCTTCTTCTATTATCCAGCAACTGCTGATCAAAGCGTCTAACTATTTTCCCATCTTCCATTCTCTCATGAGTTCCATATTTTTCTCTTAGTCTTTCTTTAAGTCTGTGTTGCGATAGGCTCTTAGATGAGGGCATTGGAGGTATTGAGTTTTCTTCCTGACGAACAGGAGATGGTGAGTCAGAATATCTTGAAGATGAGTCCTTGCCAGGACCAGAAGGACCTTCCGGTGAAGCGCCTATATTTCTATCAGATTGAGAATTGGGAATATTGTTAGGCGCAATAGTCGATGGAGAAGGTGGAGATACTTGGGTAGAATTTTGCCCGACAGCCGAATTGGCTCCTACGGTAGACGATCCTGCTAAATTAGAATTTTGTGAGGTATTTTGTGTGGCACCGACTACTCCACTATTTGTGGTAGCTGTATTAGTATTTTGTTTTCTCTTATTTTTTTTATTTAGCTTGTTGGCGATATCAGTTCTATATCTTGTTCCGAAAACGCTAAGTAGTGGATTTTTCAATCTTTTTATATTTCTGTCCTTACCATCATCGCTAAGAGTATTATGATAGGCAGCTTCACTTGCTAGCTTCCTATCAAATCTAGTCTTTGCTGTAGAAGTTGAAGACTTACCTAAGTCACCAAGTCCAATATTTTTACCTAGACTTGTCCCCGCGGCAGCCTTAAAGGCTTTAGTACCTCTCACATCAAATGTGCTTTTCCCGAGATTGCCATACAGCTTCGTCATCATCTTATGTCTTGCAGATCCTTCTTTACCTTTCATCCACCCCTTTTCTTGCGCCTTCATAGCAAATCTTCCAACAGTATTTCTTAGAGCTGATCCAGTACCCCCTAAAGCTAATCCGCCAGTGAACGCAGATACTTTTTGAGATAACAGCGTTCCTAATTCTCCACTTAAATTTTTCGCAACAGTTATAGCGAGCTGGAGAACGATAATCACCAATACAGATGTTATGGCAGCGGAAAGGACTCCAGAGCCGGCCCCCGCAGCAGAATTAAGAACATCAGCACTATTAGTCCCAACAATATTTCCAGCAACATCTCCTACTTGTATTCCAAGTAAAAGGAGAAACATAAATATAGGCCCCAGGAGCACTCCATTTGAGAAATATTTTATTACCATATCTCTATATTTATCTATTAGACTATGTATACCAACAGGCATCAGCATAAGCGGAGAGAATATCATTGCTAAAAGAAGAGTCACTGTTCTAGCAAATATTAAGATAGCTCCTTGAAAAATTACCATTAAAGACACAGAAGTTATTATGATTCGCAAAATGTAGAGTGGTGTAGAGAGCCAGTCACCTTTAGAATTTATAGCTGTAGTTGTAGGGAGTAATAATTTTTCAAGAATATCTGATATAGGCTGGGTTCCACCACCTGTCATACTTCTATAGGTATATATAGTAAGAATATTAGACTGGTCTATTATCCAACCAACAATAGTAAATGAAAAATAAACAAATAATGCAGTAAAAAGTATTTTAGGTAGAACCTTTTCTATATTAGAAGTATCATTATCTATAAGCATTCTAATAATTAAATAAAATATCAAAGGCAGAAGTAGAGATGTCACTAGCGCTAAAATAATTTTTCTCCAAATATCATAAGCTCCAGAATTGGTCACCCAATCACTAAATCCATATACACCAATCTGCATTATCCAATCAAAGAGAACTCCAGCCCAGGAGACAAATATTGCAAGCATCTCATATATACCAGAAAGAAGAGAGTTAATTAGATAGGCTACTAAAGAACATTCTGAGCCAGCAGTTAGTACAGCTGAATAACTAGTAGCATTACACTGTGCTGGTACTATTTTTCCATCCTCTCCCATTTGCGCATTTGTTGGTACATGAGATGTCCATAGATCAAGGCCAAAGGATCCTATAGCGGTGCCATAGCCATTTGCGTTAAACTTTATAACTCCAGTATTTATCACATCATCATCTAGTCCTTCTTTTGCCTGAATAGAGAAATCTTTTACCAGTTCTCTTAATTCTTTATAATTCTCATTTTTTATAACAGAGTCTATAGCCGAATTGGTAGTCGTAGCGTCTACTATTTTTGTAAAATGTTGATATAGAGTCAATTTTGCATTAGTTGTCATACCTAATAATATGTCAAAAATCTCAAATTCTCCACCTGCGTGTTTTCTAAGGCCTTCGAAAAGGTGCTCGAATCCAGGAATGGAGATTAATTTTATCACTCCTTCTTCTCCTAATATTTTTCTTATTTCTTTTACAACAGGATCACTTTCTGTAATATTTGGATTGTTTACAAGGAATTCGTCTAATTTTTCACTATAACCACCCTTTATAAGATCTTTGAAAAACTCGAACCAACTATAAACACTATTCTTCGCATTTTTACTAGGCTCACCTAAACTCTGAATTCCATAAATAAAAGCAATTTGGCTAGAACCACTAAGCCTTCCCAATCCCCTTTTGTTTGCTAAGGCTAGATTACTTCCTGGTATTACTTTTGTCTCACTTAAAAATTTTTTTATCTCTGAAAGAGCCGTATTTACTCTGGTCTCATGTATTGAGTCATTTTTATCATCTACTTTTGCGATTATTAGGCAACCAGCCCAATCTTCTGAACCTGAATTGTACCAAGAGTCTCCGTCATCACACATTACTTTTTTTTCTAAGTATTTTTCTAGATAATAATCATTACCATTCTCATCTTCCCACGTCCAATGGTCTTTGGTTTTATCAACTTCAAGAACTTTTGCGATGTTAAGAGACATTGGTGCTCTATAAGTTGCGCCAGCTGATTCTGCAAATTCTAACTGAACAGAAGCCTCAGCTTTTATATGCCCAGTAAAAAAGAATACAAAAATTATAAAAAGAAAAATCTTAATAGGATTTATTTTTGAGTATTCCCCTTTCTTCATTCTTCTATTTTATCACAAAAACCCAGCGAATGTTGCTGGGTTTTTGATATTTTTATTGATTCTTTTTCTTACTACTCATTTTCCCTTTTTATCTTCTTTGTAAAGTAGAACAGATATTAATATCTAATTTATTACAAAAAGCTAATTCTGAATATTTCTTAGAATCTTCTGCGCTTATAAGATTGGGTGCTTGACTCGCCCTCGGCATATTTGGACTTATCTGGTCTATAGAGGTTATTCCATAACCCTTCAAAACTCTCTCATCAAATGGCGTTATTTTAAATGCCCATAATGTCTTATATGCTCTAACTCTTATATTAAATAAATTCGCAACAGTAAATGGGCCAGTTACTTCGTCTCTAGTAAAATTAAGGACCTTCTCTTGCTCATCTGACGTAGGATCATTTATTTCATTTTGATATTCCGGAACATACTCCCAATCAATTTGCTTTTCAGCATATTCTTTTTGTGTGATAGCACCTTTTAATATATTCTCTATTGCTAGAGATATCTCTTCCTTTTCTAGTTTAGAAGTATTTAGTTTAGAAATGAAGTTTTTTATTTCTTGTTCCTTATAATTATTTTGCGCCATTTCTTTTATTAGTGTTTGCATACTTTTTGTTATATTATCAAAGCAAGTATTTAGTTGAGAAATACTTCTTGGTAGATTTTCTATTCTTCCGATAAATTCAAAAGCATTTGGATCTTCCAGATTTAGACTCGGGTCAGTATAGAGTATTCCCCCTACAGGGTTACTAACATATAGATTTCTAAAACCAGATGAGCTGTAGACTGCTTGTTTTAGTAATATATATGTAAAGGCATATATGTTTAGTTTTCTAATATTGAATTCTCTTAATTCTGTGTATAAATTATTTGCTTCTTGCAGATCGGCTGTAGTATAAATTTTCTTTGTCTCACCCAATTCGTATTCTCTGTTTGCCTCCTCAGCACTATCTCCAAGATCTGCCTCCTTTCTCATTGTTTCTTTTAGACCAGATAAGCTATTCGCTAATTCTGTATAAGGATTATCAGAGCCAGATATTGCATTTTCAAAATCCCCTCCTCCCATACCTAATCCCAGAATAGAATCTAGTACATTAGCTATATTAGAAACAGTATCAAGAAACTCATTTCCACTTTTTTGTGTAGCGTCAGCTTTAGACAGGAAAGCTATATAAGGACTTTGTGCAGCTGCGTTTATTTTTTCTTTGGCTAGTACAGCACTATTTGTTGTGTCGCTTTGTTGCGAGTCACAAAAAGCTTCATTTGGATTTGTGGAGTCAAAATCCACCTCTTCTCCGTCTTCATTTAGACATGTTTGATTACCTATGACAAGCCCAGTACTTTCTGCTTGTTTAGAAGCTATTTCGACAGCTTTATTTTTCGCATCTTCCATTTTACTTATTACACCACCTATAACTCCAGAAGGAGTGTTTGCTGGATCTGCTAAAGCCATTTTCGTATTTTGTCCTGCATAGCCAGATTTAGCTAAAGCAATAAAAATTGCTTGTCCTTTCTCCCCTTCTTCTGAATCACTTAAGTTAATCTCACACGATTCCTTTATGTCTACATTGTCCACAGCTGGTTTTGGCTTGATATAATTTTCTGGTTCCCCATTTTCTATTACATCTTTTAGCTCTTCGCTTTCGCAAATTTCTTTTTGCGCTATATAAGGAAGTGTAAAGTTTATCAATTTTCCTGCTGATTCATCAGCAGTATTTCTTACAAGACTAGTAATACTTTTTTGTATTTCAGCTGTGTATGGATTAGTATTAATAGGATCTTTAAGATCATTAAGGGTTTTTCTTATTTCATTTATGCTGGTTTTATCTAAATAATTTCCAAGATCTGTTATTATTTGTGCGCCATTAGTAAAAGAATTTATACCAGGCATTTTAGTGCTACCAGTATTTTCTAACACAGCAGTTCCAAGGTTAATGATTTTATCACTAGTAAGATTTTTAGCTACATTTGACAAGTCAAAATTCTTTAGATTCTTCGCGGTATTTATGACAGTTTTACCAGTGTTAACAGCTGTAGTTGTAATTTTTATATAGTTGCTAACTTGATCTGTGGTGTCTTTAACAAATTTGGCAATATCTTTCCCTAATATTGCAGATAAAATTCCTGCCTCTGCCACTCCAGCGCTGGCTATTTGAACATTACTTACTAACATAAAAGCTATGAATGCTAAGATTACTTTTTTATATTTAAGATTTTGCATAGATTTGAATTAATTATTAATACCAAAACTTTTAAAGTAACGACTAAACGCCCCATCTATACTTAAAAAGTCATTCTCGAATGTCGTTGTATAACTTTCTCCTCCTAATATTAGATATTTTGCCGGATCAGTTTCTATTTGAATCAATGATTTTAAAAAAATATTTTCTTTTGCAAACAAATTTATAAGTTGAAGTTGGTAAGTAGCTCCACTTTTAGTAGCTTCTATTTTCAAAAGGTCATTTATAAGCACTTCATTACTATTTATAGTATTATTTATATATCTTTCAAGAAGCAACTTTAGATTATTTACACTTTCTATGTTAGCAGTATTTTCTAATTCGTTTCTTATCTTTTCTGATTCTTTCACTTTAATAGAATATTCAGTCAATACAGTTTTTATATTATAATAGTATTTGCTAACATTTTCTTTTGTGTCTTCTAGTGCTATTTTTATGTCTTTGTCTGTATATATTTGGCCACGGATCTGTTCTTTATAATTTGATATTATCCCAGCCAAGACTTGTCCTCTAGCATTTGGGTCTGTCATACCATTTTGTTCTAAGTAAAGATTGGTTAGAAAAAGAGATCTAGAAAGGTCTTCGGTAAAGTTATTTTCATTATTGTTAACATAATCAATGTTGGTTTTATTTTCCTTATTTTCTATATCCAACCCATAATCTCTTGCGACATTTTCTATATCTAAGACGAATTTGCCATTTTTATTTAGATGTCCATATTTATTCGCATCTTTTACATTAATGAGTATCATAATTAACACTCCTAATACTAGGATGCCATATATATAGGTCTTTATATTTACATGAGACAGGACTTCTCTAAGTTTGTCCCAGATAGTTTCTTTATAATTTGTATTCATAATATTTAAGATTAGTAAAAAGCTCTTATTAACAACTATATTTTATCATAATTTATCACAAGTAATTCAAATACTTTTATATTAAGTCAACTATCTTAAGAAAAGTGTCTCTTTCTAGATCTTCTGCTCTCGCTTTTTTATCTATATTTAACTTTGTAAATATACTTTCTAGATTCTTATCTTTATACTTCTCTTTCAGATTATTAAGCATTACTTTTCTTTTATGAGAAAAGGCTGATTTGATGATGTTAAAATATTCTTTTTCTTTTTGGCTAGAGAGATTTGGTTTATTTATACTTATACTTAATACCGCACTATCTACTTTTGGTTTTGGGTAGAAGCTTCCAGCTCCGACTTTATATATTATTTTAGGATTGCCATATAGCTTAATAGCCAAAGATAGGATAGATTCTTTTTTGTCTCTAGCTACGATTCTCTCTGCGACCTCTTTCTGGACCAAGAGGACCATTTTTATTGGCTTTTTTGCTACAGATAGAAATTTTTCTATGATAGCTCCAGTTATATAATATGGAATGTTTGCTATTATTTTATAGCTATCTTCTTTTTTATAATATTTTTCTATATTTATATTTAAAATATCCCCTTTTATTATTTTTAAATTCTCGTTCTCTATTTCTTTCTTAAATTTATTTTCTAAAAGAGGTATTAGCTCTTTGTCGGCTTCTATCGCTAAGACCTTTCCCCCAGCTTCTAATATTTTTTCTGTCAGAGCTCCCTTTCCAGGGCCTATCTCTAAAATATTTTCTCCTTTGTTTATTTCTCCTCCTCGGACTATCTCAAAGATAGCTTTACCGCTTGTGAGGAAATTTTGTCCTAGAGATTTTTTTGGTTTCATGGCTAAATGATAGCATAGTATTAGAATTCTAAAAAGTCTTCATCATACTCATCATCTTTCCATTCCCACTCCTTTTTTCTTTTATTCTTAAAAATGTTTTCTTCTCTATCTTCTTTATAATATATATCGCGATATGATTTTTGATTTTCTTCCAGCTCATTCAGATCTTCTAGGAATTCACTGGGAAGACTTATTCTCCTTTCTCCATAAATAGTCCGCATTTCAGCAAAACATAAATACAATTTTTTCTTGGCTCTTGTTATGGCCACATAAAAAAGTCTTCTCTCTTCTTCCTCTTCTTCTAATGTTTTCTTTTTATTACCTATATCTATATGTGGAAATAAGTCTTGCTCTAGTCCTACTATAAATACATACTCAAATTCTAGACCTTTTGCGGCGTGTATAGTCATAAGTCTGACCCCGTCTTTATTTTTATCATCATCATCTTGATCACTTCTAAGGGCTACTTCTTCTATAAAAATAGATACAGCATCTCTTGCTTGCATAGTATCAAATTTTTTAGTAATACTTACTAATTCTCTTATATTTTCTAATCTTTCTTGTTCCTCACTTGAGCCTTTTAATAGCTCTTCTTCTATACCAGACTTTTTAATTATTTTATCAATAATATTTGCTAGCCTTAAAGTGCTTTCCTCTATATCTTTATTTATCTCATCCAGAAGCTTGAACACAGCTCTAATTTTTTCTTGCACAGCAAAGGACAAAGAGTCTTTTTCGCCGTTAAATATTTTAAGCATACTTACTTTGCCTATGCCCTTCTTGGGAGTCTCTAGGACTCTCTTTAGATCTGATATATTATCCCTATTTTGGCTGGCTCTCAGATAACTCATCACATCTTTTATTTCTTTTCTTTCAAAAAATTTTGTTCCAAGAAGATTGTAAGGAATCTGATTTTTTATCATGTCTTCTTCTAAGATTCTAGATTGGAAATTGGTTCGGAATAATATAGCTATCTCTTTTAGTTTTACATCTTTTTCTATTATTATCTTTTTTATTTCTTTTGCTATAAAGTCAGCTTCTGCTTTCTCATCAAAGCAAGGAATAATCTCAATCTCTTCTCCATCTTTATTATTCGTCCAGAGATTCTTTGGGAATCTTGCCTTATTTTTTTGTATAGACACATTAGCTAGAGACAATATATTTTTAGTAGATCTATAATTTTCTTCCAATAAAATAACTTTCCCCTCCGGAAAGTCTTTTTCAAACCCTAAAATGTTTTTAAGATTAGCTCCACGCCAAGAGTATATATTCTGATCTATGTCACCTACTACACATATATTTTTATTTTCATTAAGCAGTGATTTTATAAGCTCATATTGAGAATTACTAGTATCTTGATATTCATCTACATGAATGTATTTAAATTTGTCTTGGTAATGATTTCGCACTTCTCTATTTGTTTTTAAAAGAATACTCGTCTTTATTATAAGATCATCAAAATCGAGAGCAGCTTGCTTTTTAAGTTCTTCTTCATACAGCTTCCATACTTTTTCTGTTATTTCCATAGTATAACTACTTACTTTTTCTCTATAATCGTCGACCGTCTGGAAATTTCCCTTCTCTCGGCTTATGGCATTTCTTATTTTTGTAGGATCATGCTCTTTTATATCTAATCCTAAACCATTTAATATTTGCTTTATAATACTATTTACATCACTAATGTCTAGGACTGATGAATTTTTATTTATCCCTAATTCTCGTCCATGCTCGCGTAGGATTGATAGTCCTAGAGAGTGAAATGTTTTTATGGTAGGCAGATTATCATTGAAGTAATGTCTTAATTCTTCATCTAGCATTTTTTCTTCTTGCATACGAGAGATTATCCTCTCCAACATCTCTTTTGCTGCCTTATTTGTAAAAGTCACACATAGTATATTTTTAGGCTCAGTTCCTCTTTTTATTATTTCTATAACTCTCTCTGTAATAGTTTTGGTCTTGCCAGCACCAGCTCCAGCCAAAATTAAAAGCGGACCGTCTATGTGTCCTACTGCTTCTAATTGTTTTTCATTAAGTTCTAATTTTTTATTCATTAAGACATTTTAGCATATTCTTTTCTGTATGCTCTCTGCAAAAAGTCGCCAATTTCTTCTTCATTTTTTGGATCAATATCTAGATTTTCCATCAGCTCAATAAGTATATTTTCTATAAGATCTTTGTCTTTATCTTCTATATCCTCATAGCCTTCTTTAAAGTTAAGAAAGTCTTCTACTTCTTTATTTTTTATGTTAGACAGAAATACATTTTTCTTAAATAACACCCCATCTCTTTCAAAAAGTCCCGCCACATTTTTCATTTTTTTGTTTATATATTTTTTCGCTTCTTCTTCATCTAATATAAAGTCTTCATTCTTGTCCTCTTCAATCTCAGCTACTTCTTTGATTTCATTTTCTGCCAACATCAAGACGTTGAGGTCTTTTTCAGTCGCTAAACTTTTAATATTTTTTAATTTATTCTCTATTTCTGTTAATTTCTCGTTTAAAAGAGATATTTTTCTGTCTATTTCTTTACCTAGTCCCTCTCTAACAGATAAAATATTATCATTGTGGTTTGCCATTTCTTGATAGAAAGCTTTTTCTACATTACCAATTCTTTTGCTTACTTCTGATATAAAAGAATTATTATCACTTTCATTTAATCTTTTATTGATTCTATTTTCCAATCTTTCAAATTCTTCTCCTATCTCTCTACTTGCTACTTCTGCAAATTTTCTGATCTCTTCTCCGACAGCTCGCTTACTAAGACTTAATATTTTTTGTCTTAATAGACTATCGCTAGAAGACTTGTCATTATCAGAATCTCGAACAATTAGAAGATTGCTTTCTTCATCTCTATGTGATTTATTAGCTATCTTCTTACGCATTTCTTCTATACCATTAGAAGAATTTTTTATGTAAGGACTATGTATCTCTAAAGATTCGTCTTTCATATTTTTTATATAGCAGCTTTTTCTTATTAAGATTATATCACAATTTTTTATCATTTTTACTTTGCTCGATGATTGTGGTATAATCGTATCTATAATGAATAGGACCAAAGCCCTTATTAATCTCTCTCTTTTTTGCGCTTTGCTAGTTAGCAGCATCTTTTTTGTTAAGGCTTCTGTTATCGATAATATAGTAGCTCTCTTCTTAGGATCAGAGTCAGCGTCTAATACTGAAAGAGTGAATCTAAATAGTAATGATCTACTAAAGCCTAATATCTCCTCATTCTTTTTTAATGACAATTCTTTAACTAAAAAACAAGAAACAAATGACACAGACACCAATGACGATATAGAAATAAGAAGTGACGGAACTCTTTTGGTGCAATCAGGGCCAATGAGGCTATCTACCGAAAAGGAAAAACCTATCAATGATACTATAAGCCTTTACGAAGTAAAGGATGGAGATACCATGGCTAGTATAGCTCAATTATTCGGAGTCAGTAAAAATACTATAATTTGGGCTAACAATCTTAAAACAACAAAAATTTCTAAGGGAGATATTTTACTTATATTCCCAATGTCGGGAATTCAATACACGCTTAAGTCATCTGGCACTATAAAAGATATAGCAAAAAAATACAACACTGACGCAGATGAAATAGCAGAATATAATGGTATAGCAATAGATACTAAATTAAAAAAAGGAGATACGATCTTTATTCCTGATGCAGAAGGAGAAATCGAAGCCGAATTAGTCAAAGCTGAATCAAAAAATAAAACCAAGACTACAACTAAGACAAAAATAGCTACTCCAAAATATAAGAATAATGTAATAGCTGGATACTTCATGAAGCCGGTAGCGGGATGTGTGCGCACTCAAGGATTACATGGCCCTTATGGTACGGCTATAGATTTTGGTTGTCCAGTTGGGACATCTATCGTAGCCTCTGCTCAAGGCGTAGTGATCAGGGCAGACGCTTCTGGGTATAATGGCGGATATGGTGAAGTAGTGATAATCTCTCACCCAAATGGTACTCAGACAATCTATTCTCATCTATCAAGAATAGATGTAGCGGTCGGAACAAAAGTTTCTCAAGGACAAGTAATAGGAGCAACTGGAAATACTGGAAGAAGCACTGGTCCTCATCTTCATTTTGAGACAAGAGGTACAAGCAATCCTTTCTAACTATTTATCTTTGGTCTATATTGCAGGGCTTCTAAAATGTGTGGCAGATCTATACTCTCACTATTTTCTATATCAGCAATTGTCCTAGCTACTCGAAGTACTCTATGATATGCACGAGGAGATAAATGAAGTCTGCTAGCATAGATATCTAATTCTTTTTTAATCTCAGGAGATAATTCAGCATACACACTTATATCCTTTGAGCTCATATCTCTATTCATTTCTAATTTATCATTATTTATAAATCTTTTTTTCATTATTTCTCGAGCTTTTAATATTTTATTTTTAAATATTTTACTACTATCACCATCTTTCATTTTTGTTCCAAGTTCTTCATAGGAAATATTTGATACTTGTACCCACATATCAATACGATCCATGATTGGACCAGATAATTTTCTTTCATATCTTGCTATATCATTTGGAGTGCAAATACATTTTTTATCTTTGTTGCCTCTATTGCCGCAAGGACAAGGATTCATTGCTGCTATCAAGATAAATCTCGCTGGGAATCTCTCAGTACCTTTGGCTCTTGATATGGATACATAGCCTTCTTCTAGAGGCTCTCTTAGAGCTTCAATACTTTTACTTTCAAATTCTGGGAATTCATCTAAGAAAAGTACTCCACCATGAGCAAGAGTGACTTCGCCCGGCTTTGGAATAGAGCCTCCTCCAACTAGAGATACATAGCTAGAAGTGTGATGAGGAGATCTGAACGGAGCTTTTAGTATTAGATTAGATTTTGCTATCTCATTTGATCCTGCAATAGAATGTATCTTGGTTACTTCTAAAATATTTTTATAATTAAGATCAGGAAGTAATGATCTAGTGGCTCTGGCGAGCATAGTTTTTCCTGTTCCTGGTGGCCCATAAAGACCTATATTATGCCCCCCAGCCGCAGCTATAAGTAAAGCTCTCTTGGCCATAGCTTGCCCTTTTATATCCTCCATATCTATATTTGAATTCTCATCTTCGTATTTTAATATGAATGATTCTAGGTCGACCTCTTTAGACTTTTCTATTTTATTTTTATTGGTTATATGATTGATGACCTCTTCTAGATTACTAACACCGTATACATTAAGCCCTCGCACCAGAGCGGCTTCTTCTATATTTTCTTTTGGGAGAAAAACATTTTTAATATTATTATTTTCTGCTAATTCTGCTATTGCTAGCGCTCCCTTTAACTTACTTATCTCTCCTTTTAATGACAGCTCTCCAATAAATAATGAGTTTTTTATTTCTTCTTCATTAATATTTATCTCTTTGTTTGCTATTAGATAGCCTATGGCTATAGGGAGATCGAAGTTAGTTCCTTCCTTTTTCAGATCTCCTGGCGCTAGCGATATAGTTGTGCGATGATTACTTTGTTTGGGATTGCTATATCCTGCATTTCTCAAAGCTGAACACACTCTATCTTTACTCTCGTCTATAGCTTTATCACCTAAGCCAATAAGAGAGAAAGAGCTTATTCCTCTTCCTATATCACATTCTACTTTAACTAGATGAGCTTTAAGTCCTACTACTAGCGCTGATTTTATAGTAGAGAATGACATATATTATTTTAATCCACTCGATGTATCAAAAAAGTCTTTGAGAGAAGTAGTAAAGATCAAATATTCTTTACCCACATATCCATATATTAAGGTTATCACTCCAGCGTTAGCGATCTCTATATCTTGATTGTTAATAGTTTTTGCTTCCCACGCTAGATCTTTTCCAGAGATAGGTACTGGAGTATACATTTTATCCAAAATATTATTAAAATCTTTTATTGTATTAGACACTATATTACTACTTGTAGAGAGCGTCGTCTTTATAGATGATGAGCTGGTCGTGCTTATACTAGAAGATATTGAATCTGAAATAGTCTCATCTTTATACTCTTCTTGAGATATGTCATCTAGTCCAAATGCGTCAAAAAGATCACTCCCAACATCTTTCTTATGAGCTAAGATGTAAGCATAAAGAGAGCTGTAATTATCTTTCCCCTCTTCTTCTTTTATTGTTAGGATTATTATATTATTTCGCTTCACGGCGCTCTTAAGATAAGAAGACATTCCCTCTCCACTTCTATTGAATATTTGTATTAAGTCATTTGCAAAATTAGCATTTGTATTTTCTACAGCTTCTTTATCTAAGGCCTCCCTCAAAGCTGCGGCTTCCTCTCTTTGTATTTTATTTTTATTATAAAAATAATAACCTACTAGCCCTACCGAGCCGAGTAAGAATATTATAGAAAAAAGAATTAGAATTCTCTTAGATAGATTATTAGAAGAATCTTCTTGTACAAGTATTGAACTATCGTTCGTTATTTTTTCTATACCTCCTATTATTGGAGCTTCTTCTACTCCTCTATTTTCATTTACATCATCTTCAAATGTGTGAATCGTGGGAATGTATGCCATAATCTCTAACATTATAGCATGTAAAATAAGTCCACCTGCTTTTATTTTTTATTTCTAAATCTTTTATTTGAATTTTTATTTTGAATATGCTTTGCTCCTCTATGGCTAATAATAAACTTTTCTGGCGCTTCGCACATATCAATAAAGTCTTCACACACATCTCTAAGTCTAGAGGAAGTAGATTTGCCAAAGGATATGACTTCTACCTGAGTAGTGGTCTTTAGATATTCTACTAATGGCTCAAAGTCACCATCGCCCGTTGCTAGTATTATGGTATCTACTTTAGGCGCTAATCTTATAGCGTCAACCGCTAATCCTACATCCCAATCACCTTTTTTGTTACCACCATAGAATATTTGCAAGTCCTTGGTTTTAGTCTCTATTCCTATTTTTGTTAAAGCATTAAAAAAGTCGGCCTCATCTCTCTCTTCGGTAGAGATTACATAAGCGATGGCTCTGATTAAATGTCGGCCAGCCACCGCGTCTTCTAACACATTTTTAAAGTTAACTTTAGCATTATATAAATTTTTTGCGCTGTGATATAGATTCTGAGTATCAATGAGCACAGCCACTCTCTGATCTTTGTGTTTTATTATAGACATATATCATTATATATTTAAAAAATTATTTTTATTTTACGAAATTATTTTATTAAAATTTATTTTGCACTTTTTAATATTAAAAGTTACTACTTATCTATTATAGCAAGTATTTAATAAATAAAAATTCTTCACAAAAATAAGTGAAGAATTTTTATTTTATGCTCTTAGTCCTAGCTTCTTAGAGACTTTTTTGTGAGTCTCTGGTTGATGCTTTTCTAAATATTTTAGATGAGCTCTTCTATCAGCGACCATTTTTATGAGTCCTCTTCTTGAGTGATTATCTTTTTTATGAGCTTTAAGATGTCCAGTTACTTCTTCTATTCTACGAGTTAAAATAGCAATCTGTGCGGGAGCGGATCCAGTATTTTTTGGGTCTTCTTCAACCATCTTTATTGCATTTGCTTTTTTTCTTTTTGTAAGCATATTATTATTAAAATTTATCTTGACTTAAATAAGTATATATATCATATCATACTTTCGCAAAAAATGCAAGTATAAAAAGAAAAAGACGGTGGTCCCGTCTCCTTTGATATTTTCATGAAAAAGCCTCAACTTTTCTACCCCAGTATCCTGCTGCGACCTCTTTAGAGCTGAGTCTCACAAGATTCACAGCTTTTCTTATAAAGAGAAGCATATTTTCTTTTGCTTCTTCTTTATCTTTGCATTCTGGAGCACTTAAGGAGTACTCTTTAATGGCTTTTTCGTAAAATATTTTTTTCATTTTTTTTGATCCAGTGTGATTATAAAGCCACACGAGATCATCCAGAGATTTATTTCTTTTTAAAAGCAAATAAATCTTTTTTGTCAAATTTTTCATTTTGATTGTTTTTAAAAGGGTTTGGAATGAACAATATATATAGTATAGCAGACTAGTATATATTTGTCAAGCTATAAAAAGCCTAATAAATAAAGGCTGATTTTCGTGCTAAAATGAAAGCATGTCTACAGATATATCATTTAAAAATATACAAGATCTCAAGATGAATTTTCTTGAATATGTAGAGATAGAAAAAGGCCGAAGCTTGCTTACAGTCAGAAACTATGATCACTATCTAAATAGATTTATTAAATTCTTAAAAGAAAATAAAGTCTATCATATAGATGATAGAGTAATGCGAGAATACAGATTATATCTTAATCGCCTTCCGTCTAAAGCTAACAGTTCATCCAAAAACAAATTAAGCGAAACTCTTGATAAAAAAACTCAGAATTATCACTTGATAGCACTGCGCGCATTTTTTAAATATTGTAGAAAAAAGGGAGACTTGATATATGATCCAGAAAAAATAGAATTAGCAAAGACTGTGCAAAGAGAGCTAGATCTTATAACTGAAAAAGATCTGATAAATCTACTTTCAGCTCCAAATGAATGGTATAAATTAAAATCTAAAGAGCTAAATAGTGAGAAAAGTAAAGTAAAAAATAAAAACGAAGCTAATAAAATTCTCTTTCTCTCAAGTTTAAGAGACACAGCAATACTAGAGACATTTTTTTCTACTGGACTTCGCGTATCAGAGCTTTGCTCTCTGGATAGAGACGAAGATCTTTCTACAGGAGAAATATCAGTGCGGGGTAAAGGAGGAAAAGTCAGAGTAGTTTTTATATCTGATTTTGCTAGAGAGGCTATAAAAGAATATTTAAAAGAAAGGATTGATGTAGACGATGCTATGTTTATAGATCTTTCTTGGACAGCCAATGGAAGAATAAAAAAAGGAAAAGATCTAAGACTAACAACTAGAAGTGTAGAGCGAACCATTAAAAAATATGCAGAATTTGTAGGTATATCAAAAAAGTGTACTCCTCATGTGCTGCGACACTCTTTTGCTACTGATCTACTTCGTAATGGAGCAGATTTAAGAACAGTACAGATGATGCTAGGGCATGCTTCTATATCTACGACTCAGATCTATACTAATGTGACGAATAAATTCTTAAAAGATCAATTTAAAAAATTTCACGGAAAAGATCGTAAATAAAAGAAAAGTATTTTTTCAAGTTGCACCCCGCAAGCGAAAAACTTTCAAAAACACTTTTCTTTTATTTATGCTAGAATATTTTTATGAAAATAATAACATGGAATGTGAATGGATTAAGAGCGGTCGAGAGAAAGGGAGAGCTAGATAGCCTTATAAATAATTATTCACCAGATATTATTTGTCTTCAAGAGACAAAGAGTGAAGTAGAGCAATTAGAAGATAATACAAAAGACAAAGAGGGATATTATTCGTTCTTTGAATCTGCCAAAAACAGAAAAGGCTATTCTGGAGTAGCAACTTATACAAAAATTCATCCAGAAAAAGTAATTGGCTCTCCTCTCACAAAAATTCTAGACAATGAAGGCAGAACTCTGATTACAGAATTTACAAATTTTTATTTATTAAATATTTATTTTCCAAATGGAGGTAAAAGCGAGGAGCATTTTCACTATAAATTAAAATACTATAAAGAGATTCTTTCTTTGTGTAGAAATTTAGAAAATCCTCCTTCGCATAAAGCTTCGGCGGGACAAGGAAAGCCAGTTATCTTTTGTGGTGATATAAATACTGCTGTAGAAGAGATTGATCTCGCTAATCCAAAACAAAACAGAGATCATGTTGGCTTTAAAGACATAGAGAGAGAACATATTAGAGAATTTAAAAAATATTTTATAGATATTTGGCGAGAAAAGAATCCGGAAAAAGTAGAATACACTTGGTGGGCCGCTATAACAAAAGCCAGAGAAAGAAATGTTGGTTGGAGAATAGATTATTTTTTTATTTCTAAATCTTTAAAACAAAAAGTCAGAGAAATAAAAATACTGGGCGATCAGTACGGATCTGATCATTGCCCAGTATTTTTAGAAATTGATTTATAGTATTATCTCACATCTACAACAGGATTGTTATTAGAAGGAACCGGATCATTAACTTGAAATGTTGTAAATGGATATAGATAGACTTCTTCATCCGGATTATATACTCCTGTATAGTTTATAACATAAACACCGGAGGGAGCATTTCCTGTAAAATCAAAATCTGTTCCTACAGGGTTTGTGTATATAGTAGGTAAAGAATTAGACCAGTTAGAATCAGTTAACAATTCATTTCCGGAAAATAATAATGGTGAAGAATAGTTATAGTTTAAAGCCCCTACTAATAATTTGTTTCCTGCTTGAGGTGTGATGTTCCCCATCGGATCTATATAGTTGTAAACTATATTTACAGTATCTCCAGCATAATAGCTTGGTTGATCAGTCTGTAATAGGTATGTAAAATGACATTGATTACATATGTCAAACCCAGCACCACCTAGACTATAAGTCGCAATGTCCATCCAAGTGAATGTATCCGCTTTCGCCTCATAGCCTCCTAGGAATAGAAATACTGGGATGATTAGTATAAGTATTCTTTTTAGATTTTGTTTTTTCATATTTTTATTGATAATTAACTACTTTTTTAAATTATTATTTTCTTTGTCTTTTCTTAAAACTAGTATTCCGTATCCGATTAACACTAGTACTATAACAAATACGATCACATAATTTCTCATCGCCCCCAGAGAAAGAATAGAAGCATTTCTAGCGGTAGAATTTAGATTTACAGCACTTGTTGGCTTATTTGGGTTTATTGTAGTAGTGTCTAATGTGTTTCCATTTTCATCTGTTATGGATACTAATGCGACAGCTCCTGGACAGTCTTTATCTATCTTTACTTTAACACTTTCGGTGCCGACTGCATATTTGCCAAGAGAAAGACTCTTTGTAGCGCTACCACATGCGGCAGAGTTCACATCATTTATTGCTACATTTAGAGTGAGAGTCTTCACAGCTCCTACTTGGCTAGTCCAGAATACGTTAAGATCAGCCATATCTCCTTTTTTATATGAAGTCTTATCTAGAATAGTATTTTGTATTGTTGCATAGGCTCCTACTACTAAATATCTCATTCTTTCTGATTCTGATATTTTTTCTTCTCTACTATTTGTTAAAAATGTATCTAAATCATAAAGCCCTGCAATAGTTAATGTAGGGATAGTAAATGAGATATTTTTAACTTCATTCTTCTTAATAGAGATTAAAGTAGGTAATGCTTCTTCTTTTAAAATATCACCGAATTGATCTCTCTTATGAGTAACTAAAGTTATTTTAAGATTATTAAGGTCAATATTACCATTTTTAAGCACACAATGGCCTTCTATAGTCTCTCCAGACTTTATAGTTGCCAGATTGGCAAGAGTATATCTAGCTGTAGAAGAAGCGTCACCTATTATGGTTAGATAACAACTTGATAGATCCGGAGCAGAAGTCTTATTACTGACAGTTATTATCTTTTCTGGGAAACCGGCAGGCATAACTGCAAGAGGAAGTCCGTTTTGATTTTTTGCTACTATTAATAATTTATATTCTCCATCAGCTACGAAGCCAGGTATCTCATATTCCATCGTTATTTTCTTCGTTTGTCTTTCTCCAAGAGTGAGAGATTCATTTGCTAATAAAGTATCCGCTACAGAATATTCTTTGGCGGACACTAATTGTAGCCCATATCTAATATTAGACTGAATGCCGACTCTATTAAAAATCTCAAATGATACAGAATATTTGTTACTTCCTATTTCTTTATTTGTGGCGTTGTAAATATTTACCGTAGCTACGGCAGTTTCTTTACTTACAGCTTTGGTAGTACTAGAGTTCTGTGCCAGAGCAAAAGAAAAGACCATTGCAAAAGCAGACAGTGTAGTAAGTATTAATTTGATTTTGTTTTTCATAATTATTTTATAATTTTAATAATGTCTCACGATAAATCTAAAAGTAAACAAGTGTTTTTCAAATGTTTTGACTTTACTATAAAATTATATCAATTTTTATCAATCATTAATTGAGTTATACACAAATAAAGCCTGTTAACTAACAGGCTTTATTTGTGTATTTGTTTTTTAAAATTTTTTCTCAACAATTAATCATCATTTCTTCTCCCTCTGTCATCATTTTTCTTATTTTCTGGTATCTGGCAAACAACTTTGTCATAATTTTCATCAGCATGGACCCTCTCGGCATGCCTAACATCTTTTAAAGCCCTTAGATCTGTCTGATATTTTTTCTCTATAGCTAGTCTCATAGCCTGTCTCTCTTTATTCATAAGCTTAGGAGTTGTGGTGGAAGTAGTTGCTGTGCGTGTAGCTTTTAGATCCACAAGTCTTTTTTCTTTTAGAGCTTTAAATGCCTCATAATATTTCTTCTCGGCAGCAGACTTTTCTCTTTCTCTGTCTCCCTTAGCATTTTTCTTACAGAGATTATACTGAGCTTTATCTACTTTATTTAAATTTCTTATAGTTGTAGTAGGAGTTGAGGTGCTAGTACTAGTCGCTGTAGTAGTTGCTTGTGCTCCTGCGAGTGCCATAGTTGAGGCTAAAGCCACTCCAGATACTCCTAGGAGGATATTTTTTTGTATTCTTGCTAATTTATATTTCCTTGTCATATTTATTTAGATTATTTTATATTTTAATTATAAGTTTTTTTTCGTATTCTTCTTCTCACCAAACTTACTATTTAATTTTAGTTTATAAACATTTTTCTTCCAAATAATCTTAACAAAAATACTTAACAGATGGGTATCTTCTTATTTTAATATATCTATTCCCGGCAAGTGCCCATCATTGGCTATATAATCAAGCATCGCTCCTCCACCAGTAGATACAAATAGATTATTTCTATTTTCTATCTTTATTTTTCTAATCAAGGCTAAAGTATCTCCACCACCTATTAGTATTCTTTTTTTCATTTCACTTTTTAATATTTTTAATATTGCCAAAGTAGATTTATTGAAATCTTTTTCATATATACCTAATGGGCCATTCATTATTATATTATCTGATTCTTTAATAGCTTCTTGTATAAGAGCAAAGCTAGCCGGGCCAATGTCTGATACTTTATTATTTCTTATATTATCTATGTCTTCTACTCTTAGATTTTGCAATATAGCATCAATAGGAAGAAGTAATTTTCTTTCTTTTATTTTTTGATCAAATATTTTAGAAGTATTTTTATCTATTTTATAGTTATTTTCTATAAAAGATTTGCCGATATTTATATTTTTTATATCTTTTAAGACTTGATTCGCCATGCCTCCGCCTACAAATACAACACAGTTCTCATTTAGCAACTTCTTAATAAGTGGAAGCTTTGTGGAGATTTTAGCTCCACCTATTATAGCTAATGATTTTTTATTTTTATTTTTTAAGAAATTGAGGCTTTTTTCTATTTCTTTTATCTCTTTTTGAGCATTTTCTCCTAATTTGTATTTTTTATTTTCTTTTTTGAATACAGTCGGGACTCCAATTATAGATGCGTGAGCTCTATGCATACTAGGAAAAGCGTCGTTTATAAATTCATCGCCAAGACTAGCAAAGTATTTACTGGCCTCTTTGAATTTTTTAGAAGATTTATTTGCCATCTCTCCTTTTATAAATCTTGTATTTTCTTCTATTTTCACCTTTTCATTTTCTTCTTTAGATAATCTTTTTCTTATATAGTTTTCTACTATCTTTAGAGATTCGTATTTCTTTCCTTCTCCTAGATGGGAAAGTATAACCAGTTTTTTATTTTTAGTGAGCTTTTTTATACTATCTAGAGAAGTATCTATTCGTCCAGCTTCTATTATTTTATTAGATTTATAATCTATGGGCACATTTAGATCTAATCTTAATATTATAGTTTTCATTTTTTTTTATTTTTTATTAGTATTTTTTAATTTCACGATTTATTTTATCATAACAATCTTCCTCCTCTTACTTAAAAGTAAGCTTTATGATATTATATCTCCTATATTAGCTATCATATATTTTATGACAAATTATTTTAAAAACATACTAGAAAAATTAAAAACACTTTTTATTAAAAAGAAGAAGTTGGCCATTGCATCTATAATAATAATCATTTTTGCTTTGTTTTTCTTTAATAAAAATGAGACCAGTATAGCAGTAGGGCAATTAGAGTTCGGCAATCTTGAAGAAGTAGTCTCTGTATCTGGAACAGTGTATCCAAATGAAGAATCTTCTCTGTCTTTTGAAAAATCAGGGAAAATATCATCAATAACTGTGAAAGTGGGAGATTATGTTAAAGCCGGACAAGTATTAGCTACATTATCACAAGGTAGTGACTATGCTAGTGTACTTAATGCCTCAGCTAATTTATCTGCCGCAGAAGCAAATCTTGAAGATGCTAAAAATGGTGCTAGCTCAGCTGAGCTGGCTGTAAAAGAGCAAACATTATCTTCTGCTCGTGCTAACTTATACTCCGCAAATTCTTCTGCGGAAGATGCTCTACGAAGCACCCACTCTACTCTTAGCGATATTGCTGGGTATAAGACTGGAAATATTTTTACTTATAATTTGTCATACAAGTTAAAATTTAATTCTTGTGATCAAGCTTTTCAAGCTAACATCGAAAGCCAAAGAGGGGTTTTAGATAATAAATTAGCCTTATTATCTGACCTCATAAAGAATTTTTCTTTATACAATATTTCTGATCAGGCTGAGATAAATAAAAAAATAGATGAAGCCGGAGAAAAAGCTTATAATACTTCTATTTTTCTTTTAGATCTACTTAATAACATCGATAAGGTTTTGAATCTTCCTTGCTCTATATCAGATGCTAGCCTAGATACTTATAGAAGCACTATTTCTTCTGCGCGCTCTACTCTAAATACCGCTATATCCAATCTTACTTCTCTAAGATCTCAAATAGTAAGTTATAGAAATTCTCTTGCTAGTGCAGAAGCCTTATTAAATGAAGCAAAAGCTTCTGCTAGTCCAGAAAAACTAAAATCCTTAGAAGCTAATGTCTCTGCAGCTAGAGCCAATCTTTTATCTGCGCAATCAGTTAATGCAAAAAATCTAATAATAGCCCCATTTGAAGGAAGAGTAACTCATGTGAATCTTAATCTGGGCGAGATCTCATCCCCTAATACTCCGGCGATTAAAATCATCTCCGCCAACAATCTTCAGTTAAAGATAAAATTATCAGAAATAGATCTTATCAAGGTTAAACCTGGAGATAAAGCAAAGGTGTATCTTGATACTTATGGGGATACGGTGGCTTTTGAGGGTGTGGTATCTCAAGTAGATCCAGCAGCCACTCTTGATGGTAATAGTTCTAGCTATTATGCAAAGATAGATTTTACTAGTAAAGATGATAGAGTGAGACCAGGAATGAATGGCTCTAGCGATATCGTCACCACAGAGAAGCAAGGGATAAATTATATATCTGCAAATTATGTAAAGATGGATGGTCAAGAGGTTAAAGTAAAAATTATTAAAGATATAAGCAAGCTCTCAAAGACAACCAGTAATGATAATGACTCGAATATTGTGTGGAGAACTATCTCAATAGGCGTAAGGGGCACTGATGGGAAGATAGAAGTACTGTCTGGTATAGAAAAAGAAGATAAATTATTTCCTATAGGATTAGAAGCTTTAGACAAGAAGAGTTAAAACTATAAACATATATGGAGATAATTTCTTTCATCGGATTTATATTGCTCGGTATCTTAGCATATTTTGTTATTTCTCTAATAATTTATTTATATAAAAACAGATTATCTATAAAGGTCGGATATTTCTTGGCTAAGAAGGCTATAGTAAGAGCTAACAAGCTTATGACAATTGCCATGATAGGAGTAATGGCTATGACTTTCGTAGCCCTAGTAGTAATATCTGGGATAATGTCAGGACTTATTGAGGGAAGTATAATCTCTTTTAGAGAGAAAGCTCTTGGAGATCTAGTGATTAGCTCTCTTGATAAAAAACAAATAGTGCTAAATAGTGAGAGTATAACTAATCTTCTGAGAAATGATTCTAGAGTGGAAGGATATTCCCCTAGATATCTAGACAATGGCTCAGTAGAAGCTAATTGGAAGACTTTAAAATCTAGCGACACTCCCAATAAAAGAGGTGTGCAATTTTTTGGAGTAGATCCAATTCTAGAAAATAATGTTACAAAATTATCAGAAAATATAAAAGAAGGAGAATGGCTTAATAAAGAAGACGCTTCTAAATATGTGTTGTTAGGTAAAGATATTGTAGAAAAATATTCTGTAGCTAGTGATGTCGACCCTACTTTACTGAGGGATGTAGAGCCAGGAGCAAAAGTAAGAATAAATATAGGTTCTACGACCAAAGAGTATTTGGTTAAAGGTATAATAGTGGTGAAAAATCAAGACATTGGACAAAAAGTATTTATGGTGGATTCAGAACTAGAAAGGCTTGCTGGATTTTTACCGCAAGATGTAAATATGATCGCAGTAAAACTTAAGCCTGGAGTAGATCCAAAAAGTGTTAAAGCTACGCTTATTGCAAATGGTTTCGACGCATATGCTAAGATTCAAACTTTTGAAGAAGGTACTCCAGCTTTTGTAAATCAGATGAAGCAATTATTCGGGGTTATGGGGACTATGTTTGGCTCTATAGGTATAGTTGTGGCGGCCATAACTCTTTTTATAGTTATATTTATAAATGCGATAACTAGAAGAAAGCAAATTGGGATACTAAAAGGAATAGGAATAGATGGTTTTGCTATAGAATTTTCTTATGTATTCCAAGCGGCTGTGTATACGATTCTTGGTATAGCTCTAGGCATGTTAATTGTTTTTTTACTAATCAAGCCAGCTATAGATGCGCACCCTATAGACTTTCCTTTTTCAGACGGAATAATAGTAGTAGATACCTATACCACTATATTAAGAGTCATTATTTTAATAGTAATTGGAATGTTTTCAGGATATTTCCCTGCGCGTATGATAGTTAAAAGAAATACATTAGACGCTATACTTGGCAGGTAATTATCTTTAAAAATATATTTATGAATAATAAATTGGATACAAATAAAATAGTTATAGCAAAAGACCTTTTTAGGAGCTTCAGAGATGGAGAGAAAGTGACTAATGTTTTAAAAGGCATAGATTTAGAAGTGGAACAAGGAGAATTCGTAGCAATAATGGGAAGATCTGGAGCCGGTAAATCCACAACTTTATATCAACTTTCTTTATTAGACGATCCTACAAGTGGTGAGATATATCTCGAGGGCATCAACACTCATGACATGTCTCAAGAAGAAAAGACAAAATTTAGATTAAGTAGATTAGGATATGTATTTCAAGATTATTCTCTCATGAGTGATCTTACCGCTCTTGAAAATGTCGCTTTACCAGTAATAATGCAAGGCAAAAGTGAAAAGTATTCCTTTGAAAAAGCTAAAGAAGCTCTTACAGAAGTTGGGCTTGCTCATGTAATGGATCATACTCCAGCTGCCCTATCCGGCGGAGAGCAACAGAGAGTGTCTATCGCGAGAGCAATCGTTCATAATCCTAAAATAATATTCGCAGATGAGCCAACCGCTAATCTAGATCATGCAAGCAGTAATAATGTTATGGAAATTTTTATAAAATTAAATAAAGAGAAAGGTATAACCATAGTAATGGTTACTCATGAAGATGAATATACTAGGATAGTAGATAGAATTATAAGATTAGATGATGGAAAAATAGTAAGTTAAGAATTTTTAAAAATAATAAAAATAAAATAGCAGTCTTACAAAAAGACTGCTAGTATTTTGTACTATCTTCTTCGGAGTTATTTTTTTCTTCTGGATTGGTTTCTTTATTGAATATAGGATGCCAAGTCTCTGCGTCGCAATATTTACAATAACACCAAGCCTCCACTTCTTCTCCTGTCCAAAGTATTTCTACTCTTTCACATTCTTTATTACACCACATACATGTAGAAGAAAAATAGTCACCCGGCTCTAATACTCCATTAGGTCCAAATTTGTATGCCATTTGTGTTAATTTTTAATTTATTTAAAATTCAAAACATCCAAATACATCGTATCAAAATTAATTATTTTTTCAAAATATTGTTTTGACTTTTTATTTTAGATTTGATAATATATTGGTATTATTAAAGGGTGTTAAGAAGGTCGAGCAGAAGTGCTCGAATTTTTATTTAAAAATTTTAGAAGATTATTATTTAATTAAATATATGTTAGACATAAAAGCTTTAAATATTGCTCTTGAGACTATAGAGCAAGAAAAGAGAATCTCCAGAGAGAAAATTATAGATGCGGTAGAAAAGTCTTTAGCCGCTGCATATCAGAAAGAATATGGCAAGAAAGGACAACTTATAAAATGTCATATTAATTTTGATACTGGTGAGACATCTTTTGAGCAAATAAAGATAGTTGTAGATGAGACCACAGTAAGAATTTTAGAAGAAGGAGAAGAGGAGGTAATCGTGGAAAATTTATCTCAAGAAGATGAAGCTCTTATCTTGCCTAGATATAATGAAGAGAAACATATTTTACTATCCACAGCTAAACTTTTAAGAAAAAATGCAGAATTAGGAGAAGAAATTATATTCCCGCTTGAAAACAAAGAAGATTTTGGTCGTATTGCAGCACAGACTGCTAAACAAGTCATAGTTCAGAAGATAAGAGAAGCTGAGAACGAGTCTATTGCAGATGAATTTGAGACTAAAGAAGGAAGTATAGTGTCCGGAGTAGTTCAGAGACTAGAGAGAGGAAATATTTTTGTAGATCTTGGAAGGACAACAGCTATACTTCCTTTTGAAGAGCAAATACGAAGCGACAGATTTCATCCAGGACAAAGAATAAAAGCTTTCCTATATTCTCTCGAAGAAGGAGGAAAAGGTTTATCTATCAGACTTTCTAGAACTCATCCTAAATTCTTAATAGAATTATTTAAAAATGAATCTACAGAAATAGCAGATGGGACAGTAGAGATAGTAGCTGTCGCTCGTGAGCCTGGTAGCAGAAGTAAGATAGCAGTGAAGAGTAATGACTCTAGAGTAGATGCTATAGGAGCGTGTGTCGGACAGAGAGGTGTTAGAGTAAATGCTATTACAAATGAATTATCAGGAGAGAAGATAGATATTATAGAATGGTCAGATGATGTAAAGAAAAATATTTCCTCTTCTCTTTCTCCCGCTAAAGTTATAGATATAGAAATAGACGAAGAAGAGAAGAAGGCGAGTGTTAAAGTGAGTAGTGAAGAGCAGTCTCTTGCAATTGGTCGCGGTGGACAAAATGTTCGTCTAGCCGCAAAGCTTACTGGCTGGAAAATAGATGTAGCTTCTCCAGAAGGAGAATTTATCTTAGAAGCGGATGATAAAGGTGTAGTGGAAGCAGAGGTTTTAGAAGAAAAGCCAGATTCTCATGGTGAGACTATAGATGAAGAAGTAGAAGAGATATTAGAGGAGAATGAGAATAAAGTCGAAGGAGATATTGACCATTTAGCAGAAGGACAAAAGATTATAGAGGATTAAAAATATGAAAACTAAATTTGAAAAATTAGAAAATAGCGAGATAAAGCTAACAGTAAACCTAAACTCTGAAGAATTTGCAAAATACGAAGAGAAAGGATTTAAAAAAATTCAAGAGGTCATAGAGCTGGACGGCTTTAGAAAGGGCAATGCACCTAAAGATATGATAATTGCTAAATATGGAGAAATGATAATTTTAGAAGAAATGGCTAATTTAGCAATCAATGATACTTATATATCTTCTATAATAAAAGAAAATGAAAATAAGAAAGACGAAGAAGATAAGCTTGTTCCCCTTTCTTCACCAAAAGTGTCTATCACTAAGATAGGTAAAGGATCAGAATTTGAGTATTTCGCTATTTTTGCAATTTTACCAAAGGTGGATTTAGTTGATTATAAAAAAATCTCTAAAGATGAAATGAAAAAAGTATTAGGCGATGAAAAAAATACTTCCGAAGTCAGCGAAGAGGAAGTTATTGAAGTTTTGAATGGACTAAGAAAAGCGAGGACTCCTCATACTCATGTTCATGAAGACGGTACAGTTCATCACCATTCTCATAGTGCTTCAGAAGAGGTATCTTCAGAAAATAATCCAGAATTAAAATCTGAAGACTTGCCCGCTCTAGATGATGCCTTTGCTCAGAGCTTTGGAGAACATTTTAAGACTCTAGAAGATCTTAAAAATAAAATAAAAGACAATCTAAAATTAGAAAAAGAAGCAAAATTGGAAGATAAAAAGAGGACGAGCGTCTTAGGGAGATTGGTTAGTGAGATGCAAATAACATTACCAAATGTTCTCATTGAAGATGAATTAGAAAGAATGAAAGCGCAAATGAAAGGAGACATAGAAAGATTTGGTAGCAAATGGGAAGAATATCTAGAGCATCTCAAAAAGACAGAAGAAGAATTAAAGAAAGAATGGACAGAAGTAGCAGAAAAGAGAATAAAGTCTCAGCTGATATTAAGTTCTATAGCAAAAAAAGAGAAAGTAGAAATAAGTAAAGAAGATATAGATAAAGAAGCTGTAAAGATCTTAACAGAAATGCCAGATGCTCCAGAGGATCATGTGAATAGCTATGTACACCAAATTCTTTTAAATGAAAGGGTAATGAAGATGTTAACGGAGTAATATAGTGGATAAGTATATTACAAAAAATAAAAACCACTAGATAGTGGTTTTTATTTTTTGCTTTTGTTTTTACAATTCTTATAGTTTTTCTAACATCCCAATATTCTGTTCCCTATATTTATAGTTGATTTATATACATTTCCTGTAGGAGATTTTATGTTAAGAGGTTTTAATATTTCAGTTGCATATTTATTTTGAAACTTTTTAATTGCAGAAAAAGTTAATTTTCCGTAGTATCCAGTTATTGGTAGATTTGCATTTATCTCTTTATTCAAAAATGCTTGCCAAAGTTTTACTTCTTCCTTATTATTTTTAGGTGAATTTAGATTTAATGAAGATTTAAAAGCGCTACAATTTAATATTTTTCCATCTAGAGGTGATATGAATGAATTGTGCGCCGTGTTTGTCTTACCACTACTGGTAGAAGTTGCCGATGAGGTAGCAGAAGAAGTGGCATAAATAATAGTGACCACAGTATTTGTTATCGCTGGGACTACTGGTAATATAATTCCTGAACCTGAATTATTGGTGGCAGATATGAATATACCTTCACTTCTAAACGGTATTCCAGGAGTAATACCTGTCAAAGACATTGGTATGACTTCAAAGACTAAAGTGTGTCCGACATCGTCTGCTACTACAGTATAATTGATATTGGTAGCGCCAGTTATAGCTATACCATCTCTATACCACTGATATGTGGATCCTGACTCAGGATCTCCTTCCGGATCGTAATAGGTATATTGCCCTATTAATGTATCTCCTATTGTCTGAGCTTGTGATATTGCTATACTAGCTATTAAAAAAGAGAAGGTAAAGATTATTTTTAAGATATTTTTCATATTTTTTTATTTATAATTATTGCTCTAATATTTTTACATTTTGTGCTCTAGGCATAGAGTTATGATAAGACCAGATGTTTGTACCGAGCCCCGCTACATAAATAGCTTCACAGGTATTAGAAGATGTTACAGTTAACCACTGTGATTGTGAGATTTCAGTTGCTTTAAGCCAAGTAATTCCTGAATTAAAAGAAATATAAACAAAATCATCTGTAGCTGTAGACACAAGCTTGGCCCCATCAGCTGAAGAGGATATTGATTGCCAATTTCTAGATCCTGCTAAAGTCTGCTCCGTCCAGGTCACTCCAGAATCTGTAGAAGTGTAAATATATCCATTTGCTACTACTGCCGCCAATTTTGTTCCATCAGCTGACGAAGCAACAGATCTCCAATCTCTTTGTCCAGAAGCTACTTGTTCTGTCCAGGTCACTCCAGAATCTGTAGAGGTGTAGATATAACTATAATTTGTTGTCGCAGCCAATTTTGTCCCATCAATAGATGAGGTAATATTTCTCCAAGACCCACCAGCCTCATACATATTTTCAGTCCAAGTAGCTCCAGAATCTGTAGAAGTGTAAATATATCCATTTTCTACTACTGCCGCCAATTTTGTCCCATCAGCTGAAGAGACTATTGATGTCCAGTTTCTTTCTCCAGCAGATGTGCGTTGGGTCCAACTAACTCCAGAATCTGTAGAAGTATAGATATATCCAAGGATTACTCCTCGTGGATAGAATTCAGCGCCAGCCCCAGCAAGTCTAGTCCCGTCAGCTGAAGAAGTTATTGAGACCCAATTTTCACTTATAGAATTATTTTGTTCTATAAATGGCTCATAATTTAAAAGAATTATTTGCTCATTAGAATATGTTCTACCAGAACTATTTTCAGCAAAAGTTCTTGCGTGATAATAATTATTATGCATTAAATTGTCTACTTGTATTGAATAGTTTCCAAAAACAAAACTTGTACTTGTTCCAGATGAAGTAGCAATTGTATTATTATAAGTACACGATGATATGGATATTCCACTATTACAATATTCAACTCCATATATAGTATGCTCAGTATTTATATAATGATTAAAAGTAATACTGCTAGTACTTATAATATTTGTAGGGTTTGTTGTTATTGTTGGTGCTAGTATTAATCCGTATGTATATATATATCCATCATTTACTACTGATACTAGTCTTATCCCATCAGCTGACGAAGCAACAGATCTCCAATCTCTTTGTCCAGAAGCTACTTGTTCTGTCCAAGTCACTCCAGAATCTGTAGA